>CANJYY010000410.1 GCA_947479185.1 Caulobacteraceae bacterium | reverse complement strand
GGCGCGATCGCCGTGGCCGAACGCGCCAGCTACATCGGCCGCATCCGCGACCTGTGCAAACTGTGCGCCCAGGCCTGGGTCGATCAGCAGGAGGACGCGGCGTGAGATTGCATTCCGCGATCGGTCAGCCTTCCAAAGTCCTTCCCCTCAACGGGGAAGGGTTGGGATGGGGTGTATTCGCGATGCCCGACGACAAGGCGTCGTTCGGCGCTGAGATCGCGGAGCCATCGTCGCCCTTCGATCACGACGGGCACGCTCCCGGCGCGGTCAAACGCGCTCGCCGCCTCCGTAAGGCGGCCCCGCTTAGCGAACAGAAGCTCTGGGATGCTCTGCGCAATCTGAAACTTGGCATCCGCCGGCAGGCGCCGCTTGGCCGCTACGTCGCCGACTTCGCCCATCATGGCGCCCGCCTGGTGATCGAAGTCGATGGTCGCCGTCGCGACCTGCCGGATGAGCAGCTGAAGGATGTCGAACGAGACGCCTGGCTGGAGTCGCAGGGCTATCGGGTGATCCGGGTGCGCGACGACCTGGCCTACGGGCGGTCTCACGATGTGGCAGAGAGGATCGGCCAAATCATCCTGGCCCGGACCGGCAAGGCGACGGCGCCGATGGGCGGGCATCGCTTCGACGGCGCGGATACACCCCCATCCCCGGCCCTTCCCCCATTGAGGGGGAAGGGAGAGTAATCATGCCCCAGCTGCTGCTTGAACTGTTCTCCGAGGAAATCCCCGCGCGCATGCAGGGGAACGCCGCCCGTGATCTGGAGCGGATGGCCCGCGACGGCCTGGCCAAGGCCGGACTCATCTCCGAGGGCCTCAAGGCCTTCGCCGGCCCGCGCCGCCTGACGCTGGTGGTCGAGGGCCTGCCCGTGGCCCAGCCGGACGTGTCCGAGGAGGTCAAGGGGCCGCGCGTCGGCGCCCCCGACCAGGCCATGGACGGCTTCCTGCGCAAGACGGGCCTGGCCCGCGAGACGCTGGTCGAGCGCGACGGCGTGTACTTCGGCCACATCCACAAGTCCGGCCGCCCGACGGCCGAGATCATCGCCGAGCTTGTCGAGCAGATCGTGCGCGGCTTCGCCTGGCCCAAGTCGATGACCTGGGGCACGGGCAAGCTGCGCTGGGTCCGCCCGCTGCAGCGTATCCTCTGCGTGTTCAACCGCGAGATCGTGCCGCTGGAGATCGACGGCATCGTCGCCGGCGACCTTTCCGAAGGCCACCGCTTCATGACCGAGACGCGGGTGTTCCGCGCCCGCGACTTCGACGAGTACCACGAGGCCCTGGCCGGCCACTACGTCGTGCTGGACGTCGAGGAGCGCAAGCAGCGCATCCTCGAAGGCGCCCGCACCCTGTGCTTCGCCCGCGGCCTGGAGCTGGTCGAGGACGACGGCCTGCTGGAAGAGGTCGCCGGCCTCGCCGAATGGCCGACGCCGATCCTCGGCGACATGGACCCGGCCTTCCTCGACCTGCCGCCCGAGGTGATCCGCACCTCGATGCGCACGCACCAGAAGTACTTCGCCGTGCGCAGGCCGGGCGAAGCGGGGCTGGCCCCCAACTTCCTCGTCGTGGCCAATATCGAGGCGGCCGACGGCGGCCGCGAGATCGCGCTCGGCAACGCCAAGGTGCTGTCCTCGCGCCTGTCGGACGCGCGGTTCTTCTGGTCGGAAGACGTCAAGGCCGGCTTCGAGCCGTGGCTGAAGAAGCTCAATGGCGTGACCTTCCACGCCAAGCTCGGCACCATGGCCGAGCGGGTCGAGCGCATCGTCGCCCTGGCCCGCGAGATCGCCCCGCTCGTCGGCGCCGATCCGGACAAGGCCGCCGAAGCCGCCCGCCTGGCCAAGGCCGACCTCGCGTCGGAGATGGTCGGCGAGTTCCCGGAGTTGCAGGGTGTCATGGGCGGCTACTACGCCCGCGAATTCGGCCTCGATCCCGAGATCGCCGACGCCATCCGCGACCACTACCGCCCGCAAGGTCCCGGCGACGCCGTCCCGACCGCGCCGCTGAGCGTGGCCGTGGCGCTGGCCGACAAGCTGGACACGCTGGTCGGGTTCTTCGCGATCGACGAGAAGCCCACGGGGTCGAAGGACCCTTACGCGCTGCGGCGCGCGGCGCTGGGCGTCATCCGCATCATTCTCGAGAACGATGCGCGTATCGGTCTGGGTTCGCTGGCTTCCTCCGACCTGCTGGCCTTCTTCGCCGACCGCCTGAAGGTCGCCCTGAAGGACCAGGGCAAGCGCGGCGATCTCGTCGACGCCGTGTTCGCGCCCATTGATGGAAAAGCCGACGATGACCTGGTGCGCATCGTCGCCCGGGTCGAGGCGCTGACCGGCTTCCTCGCCACCGAGGACGGGACCAACCTGCTGCAGGGCTACAAGCGTGCCGCCAACATCCTCAAGGCCGAGGAAAAGAAGGGGCCGCTGCCGACGGGCGCGCCGACCCGCGCCGCCGCGCCGGCGGAGGAGGGCGCGCTGTTCGACGCCCTGACCGCCGCCGGCCCGAAGCTGGACGCGGCGCTGACCGCCGAGGACTTCACCGGCGCCATGACGGCGCTGGCCGCCCTGCGCGGCCCGGTCGACGCCTTCTTCGACAAGGTGCTGGTCAATTCGGACGTGGCCGCGGAACGCGACAACCGCCTGCGGCTTCTGACGTTGGTTCAGACCGCCATGGGTCGCGTGGCGGACTTTTCGTTGGTGACGGGATAGGGAGCGTTGCGTCCTTCGAGACGCGGACCTGAGGGTCCGCTCCTCAGGATGACGTAAAGGGTGGGCGGCAAAATGGTCGTCATGGTGAGGAGCGAGGCATCAGCCGAGCGTCTCGAACCACGCACCCCGATGAGTGCGTAGAACTTGAATTGAGGACAGGCTGGTAATGTCGGACACGCTCAACTCCACCCGCTGGGTCTATGCCTTTGGCGGCGGGTCCGCCGATGGCGACGCCTCGATGAAGAACCTGCTGGGCGGCAAGGGCGCCAACCTGGCGGAGATGTGCTCCATCGGCCTGCCGGT
>CANJYY010000409.1 GCA_947479185.1 Caulobacteraceae bacterium | reverse complement strand
GCTTAACCTGTCCCCTTTGAAGCGCCGCCGCTAGAAGGCGCGCATGAGCGAGATCACCATCAGACCCTGCACCTCCGACGACGCCGGCCGGCTGTCCGTCGTGGCCGCCGCGACCTTCGTCGAGACCTATGCCGGGATCGTCGACGGCGCGGATATCGTCTTCCATTGCCGGACCACCCATGCGCCGGAGGCCTATGACCGGTTGCTGGCCGACCCTGCCCGGCGCCTGTTCCTGGCGACGCTCGATCCGGGCGAGGCGCCGGTCGGCTTCCTGCTGATGGGCCCGCCGGACCTGCCGGTCGAGACGCGGCCGGACGACATGGAGCTGACCCGCATCTACGCACTGCACCGCTTCCACGGTCAGGGCCTGGGCCCCCGGCTGATGCGGACGGCCATCGACACGGCGCGGGCGGCCGGCAAGCGCCGTCTCCTGCTGGCGGTCTACAGCCGCAACGACCGGGCCAATGCCTTCTATCGCAAGTCTGGCTTCCGGAAGGTCGGCGAGCGCCTGTTCCACGTCGGGGCCAATGACTACCAGGACTGGGTTCTGGCGCTGGACCTCTAGCGCTTCGGCGGGAACAGGCCCTGGTCGCGCAGGCGGCCGGCGACGAAGCGCGAGCCTTCCGGCGTCATGTGGCCGTAGTCCCACTGCAGCGGCGTGGTCGGGTCGACCAGCGTGACGCAGGTCCCCTTGTCGCACAGCAACTCGAACAGCGAGACGTAGGGCACGCCCTTGTCCGCCGCGAGCTTGCGCAGGTCGCGGTCGACGCCTTCCGGCCAGTCCAGCATGCGCTTGCGCGGCAGGTCCGGGTCATGGAAGCGCCAGGACAGGATCAGCACGCGCGTCAGATCATCCGAGTACTGGGGAATGGGGCCGACGAGGATCACCGGAATGTCGTGCGCCTTGAACCAGTCGAGCGTCTCGGTGAGGCGGGGCAGGTCCTTGGCCCACCAGCGGCCGGCCAGCAGTACGCCGTCGGGCCGCCGATTCACCAGCAGGTCGCCGTAGACCAGCTTCGACATGCGGTCGCAGACGTCCCGCTCGACCGGGTCCTTGGTCAGGGTGATCTCGCAACCCGAGGACGTCACCTGCATGACGTTGATGTCGGGGTTGGCGGCCTTCAGGCCCGACCAGAGATGGGCCGCGTGGCTGTCGCCGATCAGCAGCCAGTCCGGCTTCGTCGGGTCGGCCGCGTCGCAGAGGTCCTTGCGGTAGTCCTTGGCGTCGTAGTGGTAGGAGATGAAGCAGGTCCCGTCGCGATAGCTGCCGCGCGACCGCTCGAGCCGGGACTCGGCCATGGCCAGCGAACGCTGGTCGAAGCGCTGCGGCAGGCCCTTGCCGAGGATCACCAGGCCGCAGACGGCGGCCAGCAACAGGATGGCGCCGCCGCCGGCCATGAACACCTGCTGGCGGGTCAGGAAAGCGCTGCCGCGGAACGGCCGCTCGACGAAGCGCAGCGACAGGGCCGCGAGCGCGATCGACAGCAGCACCGTGAAGGCCGCCGGCCAGCCGCCCGGCAGCAGGTAGCGCTGGAAGGTCAGCAGCGGCCAGTGCCAGAGGTACAGCGAGTAGGACAGCAGCCCCACCCAGACCATCGGCTTGAGCGCCAGCAGACGGCCGACGATCCCGCCATTGGCGCCGATGATCAACACCGCGCCGAGCACCGGCGCGATGGCCGCCGCGCCGGGCCAGCGGGTGTCCTTGGTGAACACCGTGCAGGCCAAGAGGATCAGGGCCAGGCCGATCAGGCCGATCGCATGCTGGATCGCGCCGGACTTCACCCTGGGCGCCCACATGGCCAGCAGCACGCCCGCCAGCAGTTCCCAGGCCCGGGCGAACGGCAGGTAGAAGGCTGCTTCCTGATGCGCCGCAGTCTGCCAGACGCAGAATCCGAGCGACAGCAAGGCAAGACCGCCCAGCACGGTGCGGATGCGCGCCGGCGCGAAGCGCGCCAGAAGCAGCATCAGCACCGGGAAGACGACGTAGAACTGCTCCTCGACGCCCAGCGACCAGGTGTGCAGCAGCGGCCGGATCAGGTCCTCGCCGCCGAAATAGTCACTGGTCTTCCAGAAGAAGACGTTCGACAGCGACACCAGCGCCGCCGCCATCGAGCGGACATAGGCGAGGAAGTCGCGCGGCATCAGAAGCCAGGCGGCGAGGGCCGTGGTCACCACCAGCATGGCCATCAGCGACGGGAAGATGCGCCGAACGCGCCGCTCCCAGAACCAGCCGAGCGAGAAGTCGCCATGGCTCTGACGCTCGGCCACGACGCCGCCGATCAGGAAGCCGGAGATGACGAAGAACACGTCGACGCCGGCGAAGCCGCCGCTGAGCCACGGCACGCCGGCATGGAATCCGACCACCGCCAGCACCGCGATCGCTCGCAGCCCGTCGACATCCGCCCTGTACTTCATGCGCCCCCGGCCCCGTATCGGGGGCGGGCTTTAGCGCGTGATCAGGCCGCCGTCGATGACCAGCTCGGTCCCGGTCACGTAGCGGGACTCGTCTGACGCCAGATAGAGCACGCCCGCCGCGATATCGACCGGGAAGCCCTTCACCCCCATCGGCGCGGCCATGGCGGCGATGTCGTCGACCGAGGCCGCACGGGCCGGGCCGGCGTTGCCGACGTCGCCGCCGATGGTCGAGGTGATTCCGCCCCAGATCGGCGTGTCGATGATCCCCGGATGCACCGAGTTGACGCGTACGCCGTCCTGCGCGGCCGCGCATTCCAGCGCGATCGACTTGGTGAACAGCCGCACGGCGCCCTTGGTGGCGCAGTAGCTGGACATGTTGGCCGAGCCCTTCAGGCCGGCGACCGAGGACATGTTGATGATGCTGCCGCCGCCGCTCTCGCGCATCAGCGGCAGGCTGTGTTTCACGCCGAGGAACACGCCCTCGACGTTGACCGCCTGCTGCTTGCGCCAGTCGGCGAGGCTGAACTCGGTGACCGGGCCGCCCATGCCGATGCCGGCGTTGTTGACCAGCACGTCGAGCCGGCCGAG
>CANJYY010000408.1 GCA_947479185.1 Caulobacteraceae bacterium | reverse complement strand
CCGACCGCGTGGCGATCTGCGACGAAACCGGCCAGGTGGTCGACGGCGACCAGATCATGGCCATCGTCGCCGGGGCCTGGGCGGCCGAGGACCGGCTGAGCGGCGGCGGCATCGTCGCCACGGTGATGTCCAACCTCGGCCTCGAGCGGTTCATGGCCTCGCGCGGCCTGACGCTCGAGCGCACCCCGGTCGGCGACCGCTATGTCATGGAGCGCATGCGCTCGGGCGGCTTCAACCTCGGCGGCGAACAGTCGGGCCACGTGATCCTGTCGGACTATTCGACCACCGGCGACGGCCTTATGGCGGCGCTGCAGGTGCTGGCCGTGCTGGTCCAGTCGGGCAAGCCGATGAGCGCGCTGGCCCGCCAGTTCGACCCGGTGCCGCAGCGGATGGAGAACGTCCGCTTCGCCAAGGGCGGCAAGCCGCTCGACAGCGACAAGGTCAAGGCCGCCATCGCCGACGCCGAGATCAAGCTGAACGGCTCCGGCCGCGTGCTGGTCCGCGCGTCCGGAACGGAACCGCTGATCCGCGTCATGGCCGAAGGCGACGACGAGGCCCTGGTCCAGGCCCTGGTCAGCGAGATCGCCGGCGCGGTGAAGGCGGCGGCTTAGGGGCGGCTTGCATTTCCGCACCATTGAGCGACAAGGTCCTCTTTGAAAATGGACCGGGGAATGCCATGACTCAGGACTCGATCTTTCTGCCGTTTCTTGCGCTCGGCGCGATGACCTTCACGGTGCTGGCGCTGATTCCGCTGCGGCGGTTTCAGGCTGCGGCTGCGGGACACGTCAAGCCGGGCGACTTCGCGCTCGGCGAATCGGCGAACGTGCCGGGGCATGTCGCCCTGCCGAACCGCAACTACATGAACCTGCTCGAGCTGCCGGTGCTGTTCTACGCCGTCTGCCTGGCCTTCTACGTGACCGGCACGGTGGCGGCGGTCCCGCTGGCCCTGGCCTGGACCTATGTCGGCCTGCGCGCGGTCCACACCCTGGTGCACCTGACGACCAACACCATCCTCGTTCGCCTGGCCGCCTTCGCGCTCAGCAACGTCGTCCTGATCGCCCTGTGGGTCGTGTTCGCGATCAGGATCTGGCCGAGGGCGGCGTAGCGGCGGGGACAGACACCGCCGGTGTCTGTCCCGTCTAGCCCTCCAGCGCCAGCAGGGCGAAGCTCGCCAGCCAGTGCTCGCCCATATAGTCGCCGGCCACATGGGGCAGGGCGCTGGCCAGATGAGTCTCCGCCGCCTCCAGCGCCACGGCCCGCACCTGGTCGTCGGCCGCGAACACCGAGGCGATCCCCCGCCAGCACCAGGCGCGGCTGAGGTTCAGGCCGTCCAGATGGGCGATCTTGCCGTCGCTGCGGTCGCTGACCGTCGCGGGGGTGAACAGCGTCGCCGGCTGGCGGCCGCCGGTGCGCGGCAGGAAGGCGCCGAACCAGGCGCGGAACTGGTCGGGCGCCAGCATCCGCCGCATGCACTCGGCCTCCATCAGCGCCGGGGACAGGAACTCGTCGCCGCTCGGCTCCCAGGCCTGGCAGTCTGCGTCGCCGGCGTACCAGTCTATGGCCGTGGTCCGCGCCAGGTCGGCCAGCGCCCGGTCGCCGCAGACCTCGGCGTAGTCCATCGCCAGCCGCAGGGCGAAGGCGGTGTTGGAATGGACCCCGGCCCGCAGCGGATAGGTCGCCTTCGGCAGGAAGGCCTTGAACCGGTCCGAGAACGCGGCGGCCAGCGGCGCCAGGGCGTTGAACGCCGCCGGGTCGTCGTGCTCGCGCAGCTCGGCCGCCAGCTTCAGCAGCCAGGCCCAGCCATAGGGCCGCTCGAACCCGGCGCTCATCGGCCGTGACAGATAGTCCAGCTCGACCGCCACCCTGGACGGGGTCAGGCTCGACGCCAGCAGCGCCCGCACCGCCGGCGCGCTCGGCATGTCGGGGAAACGCCGCAGCAGGGTCGCCAGCGTCCAGTAGCCGTGCACGCAGCTGTGCCAGTCGAAGCTGCCGTAGAAGATCGGGTGGTGCGTCCGGTGCGGACCGATGTCCTGCAGGCCGGTGAACACATGGTCGGCCTTGTGCGGGAACTCGCGCGTGACGTGGCCCAGCGCGATGGCGGCGAACCGCTCGGCCATGTCGGCCGTCAGCCGGGCGTCAGAAGCGGTAGACGAGCGCATACATCAGCACCGTGTTGGCGAGCAGCAGCAGGAGCGCTGTGGGCAGTTGCGCCTTGATAACCCCGTAACGGTCGGTCAGGTCCAGCAGCGCGGCCGGGACGATGTTGAAATTGGCCGCCATCGGCGTGATCAGCGTGCCGCAGAAGCCCGACAGCATGCCGATCGCCCCCATGATCGCCGGGTCGCCGCCGAACTTGCCCACCACGATCGGCAGGCCGATGGCCGCGGTCATCACCGGGAAGGCGGCGAAGGCGTTGCCCATGATGGCCGTGAACAGCGCCATGCCCAGCGTGTAGGCGCAGACCGCCGCCAGCGGCGTGCCCAGCGGTAGCCAGGTCGTCGCCAGGTCGCCGATCACGTCGCCCACATGGCCGGCGGCGAACACCGCCCCCAGCGCCGCCAGCGCCTGCGGCAGCAGCCCGGCCCAGCCGACCGATTCCATCAGCCGCCGGCCCTCGCGCGCAGCGCCGGCGGGGCTGGCGCGGAACATGACCAGCGCCACGGCCGTGGCCAGCACGATGCCGGCGCCCAGCGAGATCAGCGTCACCTGTTTGGGATCGACCAGCGGCTGGCCGCCGACCATCACCCCCTTCAGCGTCAGGGTCCCGAGCAGCGTCACCACCGGCGGGATCAGGGCCGGGATGAACAGCCGGTTGCCCCAGCGCGCGGCCCGCGCGGGCTTGTCGACCGGCGCGGGATGCTCGCCCCGGCCCAGCAGGTTGAACCCGGCCAGCAGCGCCATGCCGACGAGGATGCCGCCATTGATCACGTCCGGCAGGTAACTCCCGGCCAGGAAGCTGGTCGCGAACAGGCCCCAGAAGGCGGCGCTGGTGAACCGTTTGGGATT
>CANJYY010000407.1 GCA_947479185.1 Caulobacteraceae bacterium | reverse complement strand
GAGAAGGGCGCCTGGGGCCACGCGGTCGGCGGCATGGGCGCGATTACCCAGGCCATGGCCGCGGCCTGTCGCGAGAAGGGCGTCGAGATCCGCACCGGCGTCAGTGTCGCCGAGGTGCTGACCGAGAAGGGCCGGGCCGTTGGCGTGGTCACCGGGGCCGGCGAGACCCTGCGCGCGCGGTCGATCGTCTCCAACATCCATCCGCAGCTGCTGTTCCAGAAGCTGGTTGACCCGGCCGTGCTGCCGGCAGACTTCAACGAGCGGATCACCCGCTACCGCTCCGGCTCAGGCACCTTCCGCATGAACGTGGCGCTCAGCGAGCTGCCGCGCTTCAGCTGCCTGCCGGAGCCCGGTGATCATCTGACCGGCGGCATCATCATCGCGCCGAACCTGGCCTACATGGAACGGGCCTACGCCGACGCTCGCCAGCACGGCTGGTCGCGCGACCCGATCGTCGAGATGCTGATCCCGTCGGTAGTCGACGACAGCCTGGCCCCCGCCGGCCAGCATGTGGCCAGCCTGTTCTGCCAGCACGTCCAGCCGGTCCTGTCGGGCGGTCGCAGCTGGGACGATCACCGCGAGGAGGTCGCCGACCTGATGATCGACACGGTCGAGAAATGGGCGCCGGGCTTCAAGGCCTCGGTGATCGCGCGGCAGATCAACAGTCCGCTCGACCTCGAGCGGACCTTTGGCCTCGTCAATGGCGACATCATGCATGGCGTGCTGAGCCTGGATCAGCTGTTTTCGGCCCGGCCCGTGCTCGGGCACGGGGCGTATCGCGGACCGCTGAAGGGGCTCTATCTGTGCGGGGCGGGAACCCATCCCGGCGGCGGTGTCACGGGCGCACCCGGTCACAACGCGGCGCGCGAAATCCTCCGGGACGTTCGCCGAAAAGTCTGACACGGCAAGGTAGCGGGAGCGGCCCGCCAACGCCCGCGACGTGGGAGAACATTGCTCTCTTTGACGGCAACCTGTCATCATGCCCCCTTATTGGGGAATGACCTGCGTCACAATCAGCGTGCAGGACGTATGCAATGTAACGCGCACTGCGTGGCGAGGACTCATGTTCGGCAGAAAATCACGTCGGAATGTGTTTGAGCGCGATGTCCGGATCGAGATCGAACTGCTGACCAAGCTGCACGGCGAAAACGCCGCGCAGATCGCGGCCGAGAAGGCCGCGCGGCCGACCAACCGCACCCGGCGCCGCCTGGTGCTTGAGGAAGCGCAGCGGCGCCTCAGCGGCCAGGCGCCGCAACTGCGGAAGGGCATTCTGACAATGATCTTCGGCTAGCGGCGTCGGCCGGCCTATTCGGCCGGCTTCTTGCCCAGTCCCATGGCTTCGAGGATCTCGGGCCGGATGTTCTCCGTGCCCTTGGCCTGGATATGTTGCGCCACGCGCGTGCCCACGGCGGCCATGGCTTCGCCGATGAAGCGGGGACGGTTCTCCGCCGCCCAGGTCAGCGACGCTTCCCGGTTCTCGTTGAGCCCCTGGAACTTCGGCGCGACGTAGCGGGCGAACAGTTCGTACGACTTCTTCTTGGCGTCCCAGCTGGCCCAGTTGTGGTCCATGAACAGGAAGGCGCCGAAGCCGCCCGACTGCGACTGGAGCCGCTCGATCTGGGCGATGGCGTCTTCCGGCGTGCCGATCACGGCCATGCCGGACGCGATCAGGGCGTCGACCGGGTCACTGCCATCCTGGGGCGCCAGCGGCAGGGCCGCGACTTCCTGGAAGTAGTAGAGCCAGTCCTGCAGGCCGAAGCGGACATCCTCACGAGCCTGTTCGCGCGTCTCGGCGATGTGCATCGGGCCGACCAGGCGCCAGCCCGAACGGTCCATGACATTGCCGGTCTCGCGGGCCTTTTCCTCGGCGATGGCCCAGTTGGAGGCCAGGGCGTTGAAGCCGCCCGACTGGGTCGCGCCGATCGACAGCAGGCCCAGGCCATGACGGCCTGCCGCGGAGGCGCCGGTCGGCGAGACCTGGCTGGCGGCGCAGATCTCCACCGATGGCCGGCTGTAGGGCGTCATCTGCAGACGGGCTTCGTTGAGCTCGAACCAGTCGCTCTTCTTGGTCACCGTTTCGCCGCGCAGCAGCGGCACGAGCACGTCGATCGCCTCGTCCATGCGGTCGCGCTGGGCCGAGACCGGGATGCCCATCATGAAGGCGTCCGAGGGCAGGGCGCCGGGACCGACGCCGAACATTACCCGCCCGCGGGTGATGTGATCGAGCTGGTTGATGCGGTCGGCCAGCATCAGCGGGTGGTGATAGGGCAGGGAGGCGACGCCCGTGCCGAGCCGGATGTGCTTGGTGCGCTCGGCGACCGTTGCGATGAACAGTTCGGGGCTGGCGATCAGCTCGTAGCCGGCGGAATGGTGCTCGCCGATCCAGGCTTCGTCGTAACCGAGGCGGTCCATGTGCTGGACCAGCTCCAGGTCGCGCTCCAGCGCCAGGGTGGGGTTCTCGCGCAGCGGATGGAAGGGGGCGATGAAAGCCCCGAAGCGCATTTTGGCGCCGGCCATGATGTGTCCCTCCCAGGAACGTTTTTGGTTATCTGTGTTCAGTCTAGCCGCGCGGAAAACCCTTTCCAGATCAAAATGCGGGGCGCCGCAACGGCAGGTGGTCGATTTCTCCGAACTATCGGAATGGAAATGGCCCTCGTCCGCCGATCGCGGGCTGCGGTCCGCTCCAGACCTCGACCCCGGCCTCGCGCGCGCCGCAGGCCGAGCAGCGCATCCGGCGGCCGAGCATGTGCAGCCGATCTCCCGCTCCGTTGCCGGCCAGCCACCAGGCGCCGTCGATGACGGCGACGGACTGGCAGCGTGGGTTCATGCAGCGGGCGCGCAGGTGCATGCCGGCGCGGAGCGCCGACGCAACCGGCCAGCCTCGCACCTCGTCAGCCAGATGCAGCCGCCCGGCGGGCGGAAGAGAACCATCCATTGGGAACCTCGATGTTGCCAATTTGTTCTCATGCCCTGACGTGAGTCAACGCGTCAGATCGCCCTCTTCGCG
>CANJYY010000406.1 GCA_947479185.1 Caulobacteraceae bacterium | reverse complement strand
GGATCCAGTCCGGGGTCGCCTGAGGCTCGCTCCTCACCAAGACGAAAAGAAGCGAAAGCCAACCCTGCCCGTCATCCTGAGGAGCGAGCCTCAGGTACGCGTCTCGAAGTACGCACAACGAAAAGGGGACACGCACTGAAGTGCATGTCCCCGTTCGTTTCGTTCAACAGCGGTAAGGCCTACAGGCCCGGCAGCTTTACCCAGCTGGACTTTTCGCGGGAGATGATCACCGTCTTGCCGCCGGTGATGGCCTTCAGGCGGGCTTCCTCGGCGGCGGCGTCGACCAGCACGGGCGGGGCCGAGCCGTTGGACACGGCGACCGGGGCGGCCGGCGCGTCCTTGCGCCAGAACATCACGCGGTCGGCGAAGGACTTGTCCTTGTGGGCGATGTCGCCGAACTCGTCGTCGACGACGTAGCGGATCAGCGGGTCGGCCTTTTCGACGCCGGCGCGGGCGGCCAGCAGACGCTCGCCGTCGGTGCGCTGGGCCGCGGCGGCCTGACCGGCCAGGGCGGTGCGGGCGGCGCTCTCGGGCTGCAGCTCCTGCGGACGGGGTTCACCCGGCGCCGGCGGACGCAGCGAATAGTCGGGCGGGACCACCAGCGGGGCCTTGGTCACGACGCGGAATTCGTCCGGCGTCACCTTGGCGATGCCAAGGGCCTTGGACGTCGACTGGCAGCCGGCGAGGCCGGCGGACGCGATCAGCGCAACGGCGCACAGGACGCGGGTAGAGATCATCGAGCCTTGCTCCTCAGGGCCGGTCGGCCAATTGGCCGCCCCCGGCCGCTACAGGCGCTCTCGATACGCCAAAAGTGAGGCGAACGGCAACTGCGTTAGGAACGCGCGTCCCGGCGAAGGCTGTCGATCAGCAGAAGGACGACGCCGACGCTGATCGCGCTGTCGGCGATGTTGAACACCCAGGGGAAACCGAGCGCCTTGAAGTCGATGAAATCGGCCACCGCGCCGAAGCGCACGCGGTCGATCAGATTGCCGATCGCACCGCCCAGGACCAGGCCGATGGCCACACCCAGGATCGGCCGCTCGACCCGCCGGGCCCAGACCGCGAGGAAGCCCGCGACGCCCAGCGAGAAGGCCGCCAGCGCCCAACGCACCCACTCCGCCTCGCCGCGGAACAGGCCGAAACTGACGCCCTGGTTCCACACCATGGTCAGGTGGAAGGGCCCCAGCACCTCGACACTGCCAAGCGCCGGCAGCTGGAAGCCGTAGAGGATCCACTGCTTGACCAGCTGGTCGGCGAGAATGACGGCCAGGCCGATGGCGTAGGCGGTCGGTCCCTGCAACCGCAGCGGCGCGGCGGGCTCGGCGACGACCTCGGGCGCGTCCGTCAGGACGACGGACTCGGCGATCGGCGATTCGGAAACGTCGGAACTCATCAGGATTCCCAGCAAAGCCAAGCCAACACCGTCATCGTCGGACTTGTTCCGACGACCCAGGAACACCGTCAAGCGGGGGTGTGCATGGGTGGTCGGGACAAGCCCGACCATGACGGCGATTTATTCGGCCGGAGCCGAGCCGTCATGATCGGCGAAGACGTATCAGCCCGCGTGGGTCTTGTCCCACACGGCGACGGCGTCGTCGCAACGCAGGCAGAGGCGGCTGGTGTCGGTGACTTCCGGCAGCACCCGCCAGCAGCGGGCGCACTTGCCGCCGTCGGCCGGGACCGGATCGACGGCCACGGCCTTCATGTCGGTCATGCGGAAGCTGGCCGCGCCGCCCTCGCCCGCCGCCAGCGTCACGCCGCTGGTGCGGAAGATTTCGGCCGCGTCGAGGCCCTCGAAGGCCGCCAGCAGGTCGGCGTCGGCCACGTGCACCGACGGCGAGGCCTCCAGCGACGAGCCGATGCGCTTCTCGCGACGCTCGATCTCCAGCGCGCCGGTGACCACGCCGGTGACCTCACCGACCCTGCCCCAGCGCGCGGCCTCTGCGTCGTTGCGCCAGTCGGCCGGCGTTTCCGGGAAGACGCGCAGGCTGTTGGAGCCGGCGTCCGGGAAACGGGTCGTCCAGGCTTCCTCGGTGGTGAACGGGATCAGCGGCGAGAGCCAGATGGTCAGCCGCTCGAACACCGCCTCCATCACCGTGCGGCAGGCGCGGCGACGGATGCTGTCGGGACGGTCGCAGTAGAGCGCGTCCTTGCGGATATCGAAGAAGAAGGTCGACAGGTCGCCCTGGCAGAACTCGAGCAGCGGCCGGACAACCTCGCTGAAGCGGTAGCTCTCGTAGGCGGCGCGCACTTCGCCATCCAGCTGCCACAGGCGGTGCAGGATGTAGCGCTCCAGCGGCGGCATCTCCGACACCGGCAGGCGCTCGGCGTCGTCCAGCCCGGCCACCGCGCCCAGCAGGTAGCGCAGGGTGTTGCGCAGCTTGCGGTAGGAGTCGGTGACGGTGGCGAGGATCGTCTTCCCGATCCGCTGGTCTTCCATGTAGTCGACCGTGGCGGCCCAGAGGCGGAGGATCTCGGCCCCCGACTCCTTGATGATCACCTGCGGCTCGATGGTGTTGCCCAGCGACTTGCTCATCTTCACGCCGCTCTCGTCGAGCGTGAAGCCGTGGGTCACGACGGCCTTGTAGGGCGCGCGGCCGCGGGTGCCGGAGGACTCCAGCAGCGAGGACTGGAACCAGCCGCGATGCTGGTCGCTGCCCTCGAGATAGAGGTCGGCCGGCCAGTGGCTGTCGGCCCGGCCCTCGATGGTGAAGGCGTGGGTCGCGCCGGAGTCGAACCAGACATCGAGGATGTCGTTGATCTTCTCGTACTGCGCCGGATCGTGCTCGCCGAGGAAGTCCGTGTCGGGGCGCAGGAACCAGGCGTCCGCGCCCTCCTTCGCCACCAGGTCAACGATGCGTTTGTTCACCGCTTCATCGCGCAGGGGCTCGCCCGTCTCGCGGTCGACGAACATGGCCAGCGGCGTGCCCCAGGCGCGCTGGCGGCTGATCAGCCAGTCCGGGCGCGTCTCGACCATGCCGCGGATGCGGTTGCGGCCCATGTCGGGAT
>CANJYY010000405.1 GCA_947479185.1 Caulobacteraceae bacterium | reverse complement strand
GCAGCTGGGGCATGGGTCAGATTTCCGTGCCTTCGAGCGGCCGTTCGGAGAGGAGCGCGCGGAGCTGGTCGGCCAGTTCGGGCTGGAGATACTTGAGCAGCGCCCGGGTCGTGAAGTTGCCATGGAGCCGGCCGGCGCGTTCGTAGCCCCAGTCGGAGATTTCGGCGGCGTCGATCGTGACGGTGTCGCCCTTCCTGACGGTCATGGGCGCCTCGGGGATGTTTTCCAGCACCCCGGTGATCACGCCGTCCGCGCGGCGGATATCGTGCAGCCACATGTGCTCGCGGCCGTCGCCGGGCGTGGGGAAGCCGACCTTCAGTCGGGCCGAACTGCGGACCTGGCGGTCAGATTCATAGAGTGACCAGAAGCTCGGCAGAGTGCGCCGCGCCTCGGCGATGGCCGCCTGCATCTCGCGGTCGCTGTCGGGGACCATGGCGACGGGATCATCAGCCGGGCGCCCCGGGCGCAGCGGCTGGGCCTCGCCGGCGGGCGAGCCGCCATGGCCGCGGTCGCGCGGCGGATTCTGGGCCGCCGCGCCGGTCGACAGGGCGACCAGCGCCGCCGTCAGCAGGACGAGCCGCAATCTCACGCCGCGTCCTCCTGCTGATCGACCCAAGCCTGGGCGCACAGTTTGCACAGGTCGCGGATGCGGCCGATGTAGCTGGCGCGTTCGGCCACGGCGATCGCGCCCCGGGCGTTCATCAGGTTGAACAGATGGCTGGCCTTGAGGACCATGTCGTAGGCGGGCAGGACCAGCGCCCTGTTCTGGTAATTCCGGGCCAGCATGAGCGGGACCTCCCGCTCCATGTCCTCGAACTGACGCTTCAGCGTCTCGACCGAATAGCCGTGGAAGTTGGCCTGCGAGTGCTGGCGCTCGTTCTCGAGGAACACGTCGCCGTAGCTGATCGCGCCCAGGGGGCTGTCCGGGTCGTTGTAGGGCAGGTCGTAGACGTTATCGACGCCGAACACGTACATTGCCAGGCGCTCGAGGCCGTAGGTCAGCTCGCCGGCCACCGGGAACACGTCGAGGCCGCCGACCTGCTGGAAGTAGGTGTACTGCGACACCTCCATGCCGTCGCACCAGACTTCCCAGCCGAGGCCCCAGGCCCCGACGGTCGGGTTTTCCCAGTCGTCCTCGACGAAGCGGATGTCGTGCAGCTTGAGGTCCAGGCCGATGGCGCGCAGGGAGCCCAGATACAGGTCCTGCATGTTGGCCGGGTTCGGCTTCAGGATGACCTGGTACTGGTAGTAGTGCTGCAGGCGGTTGGGGTTCTCGCCGTAGCGGCCGTCGCCCGGCCGCCGCGAGGGCTGCACATAGGCGGCGTTCCACGGCTTCGGGCCGAGGGCGCGAAGCACCGTGGCCGGATGAAGCGTGCCCGCCCCGACCTGTTCGTCGTGGGGCTGCAGAATCACACAGCCCTGGTCACCCCAGTACTGGTTCAGCCGCATGATCAGGGCCTGAAAGGACTTGGGTTTGGCGGCGGCCGTCATGGCTCTCTTCGCAGGTGCAAAAAAGTCGGCGGACCATAGGGCCCGCCGCCTTCTGCTTCAAGCGATGAGCGGGGACAAGCCCCCGCCCGGACTTAGCGATCAGCCCTGCGGCGTCGGCGCCGGCTTGTCCGGGGCCGACGGCATCTCGGGCACATCGATCGGCGTCTCGGCCGGGGGGGGCGTCGGCGTCGTCTCCGGGGCCGGCTTTTCAGGCGCGGCCGGGGCCGTGGCGGCCGCGTCCGTGGTCGCGCCGGTCGTCGCGGCCAGGGTCGGGGCCGTGGCCGGGGACAACACCGCGTCGACGACATGAACCGTGCCGTTGGTCGCCCTGACGTCCGCCTGGATGATATCAGCGGTATTGGCCATCAGCTGCGCGCCGCTGCCGTCGAGGATCAGGTCCTGCCCGGCGACCGTCTTCACGCCGCCCTTGGCGCCCTTGATCTTGCCCGAGTCCACGGTGGCGTTGATGACGTGATAGGTCATCAGCTTCTGCAGCTCGGCCGGGCTCTTCAGCAGCCGGTCCAGCTCGCCCGCTGGCAGGGCCGCGAAGGCGGCGTCGGTCGGGGCGAACACTGTCAGGTTCTTGTTGGTCTTCAGCACGCTCGTCATGTTGGCCGCGTCGAGCGCCTTGATGAAGGTCTTGAAGTGGCCGTCGGCCTTCAGGGTTTCAACGATGTCCCCCTTCGCCACGACATTGCTCGTGGCGATGGCCGCCGGCGCGGGGGGCGGGCTAACAGCCGTCGGCGTGACGATCGTGGAGCCGGGCGGCGTCGTGGCCGGCGCGGCCCCGGGCGTAGCCACCGGCGGGGTCGGCGTCACAGCGGCGGGCGCCGGGGCGGCGGCGGGTTTGGCCGGGGCGGCCGGGGTCTGCGCGACGGCAGAGGTGCTCATCAGCGCCGCGACAGCCGCGGCGCCCAGAAGGTGCTTCATGGTCATGGGATGATCCTTGGTGTGAGACGCGCCGGACTAGTTGCCGGCGGGCTTGGTGCGTTTGCCGGTATGCGACATGGGCTGGCCGTACCGGGCGCGGTTCTCGGCAGTGTCGGGCACGGGGCCATTGGTGACGACCGAGGGATCGCCGGCCTTCAGTTTCCACGCCTGGTCGGGCGGGGTCGGGGAATCCAGCGGGATGACGGCCGGCGCCGAGGGGTCGGCCATGGTGGCCGAAGCGGGCGTGCCGGACTCTTCCGCCGTCGGCGGGGGCGTCATGGTTTCAGCCGGCGGCGCCAGGGCGGGCGGCGTCGCGGTCGACGGACCGGCGAAGGCGGGTCCGGCAAGCAGGGCCGACAGGGCCGCGGCGCTCAGGAGTCGGGTCAGGGACATTGTGCAAACCTCATGTCGCGACGCGGATGCGTCGTCCCCCGACAGGCGAAACTACGCGCCAACCCCGAGTCTGGTTCCCAAGGCGGCGGCGGTTTGCGGCAACCCGGCGACTGAATCCGGGCCGGTCGAGCCATCCGGCCGTTCGCCCGGGACACGGGCGATTGTCCGGGCACGGGGCAGGATGATAGGCCCCCGGGCCTCACCCCCGCGG
>CANJYY010000404.1 GCA_947479185.1 Caulobacteraceae bacterium | reverse complement strand
GGTTGTACTGCGGCTGCATCGAGACGAACTTCGTCCAGCCGTTCTGTTCGCTGACGCTGAGCATCTTCGCGAACTGCCAGGCGTACATCGACGAGGCGCCGATGTAGCGGGCCTTGCCGGCCTTCACGACATCATGCAGCGCCTCGAGCGTCTCCTCGATCGGCGTGTCGTAGTCAAAGCGGTGGATCTGGAACAGGTCGACGTGGTCGACGCCCAGCCGTTTGAGGCTGCCGTCGATCGAACTCATGATGTGCTTGCGCGACAGCCCCTTGTCGTTGGGCCCCGGGCCCATCGGGAAGTGGACCTTGGTGGCGATGACCACCTCGTCCCGGCCGGCGGCGAACTCCTTCAGCAGCTTGCCGGTGACCACCTCGCTCTGGCCGAGGGAGTACATGTTGGCGGTGTCGAAGAAGTTGATCCCGCCCTCGATGGCCGCCTTGAAGAACGGCCGGGCCGCCTCCTCTTCCAGAACCCACGGCCGCCAGCTGCTGGAGCCGTAGGTCATGCAGCCGAGACAGAGGCGGGACACCTTCAGGCCGGTCCTGCCGAGTCGGACGTATTCCATGGGCCTTCCCTCGCGCCTGGCGTGACGCTGTTGCGTCGTCGGACATAGTGTCTCGCGAACCGGAGGAAAACAGAAGGTCTGCACCTCGACATGGCCGGTGCGACGCCGGTTCCCGGCCTGCACCGGCCGCACGGGCCAGGCGGTCTCGACGCACCGGCTGGATTCCCCTGACCCCCGCCTGCTATCCAGTGGCCGGGAGCTCCTGGCGGTGGAGCAGGGCGGGGTTTGCATGGGCCACTGGGTGGATGATTTCTGGCGTCAGGCCGCCCGCCTGCGCGGGCTCGCCCGCAACCCGCTGACCCGCGGCTACGCGAAGCGGCGGTTCGGCCGCCTCTGCGGGACCGTGGAGACGCCGGCGATCCCCTTTGACGCCGACATCGCCGGACTGCCCGTCAGCCTGGACCTGAAACAACCGGCGGACCGAGAGGTCTATCTGTTCGGTCGCGGCGACCCGCGCGGCGTGGGCGCCATCGAGGCCGTGATGGCCAGGCTGGACTGCCGCACGGCCTGGGACGTCGGCACCAACCGGGGCATCCACGCCGCCTTCATGCGGCGGCATTGCAACCGGCTCTATGCGTTCGAGCCCAATCCGGTGGAGTTTCGCCGGGCCAGCGACCTGCTGGGGGCCGACGACCACATCACCCTGCTGAACCTCGGCCTGTCCAACCAGGACGGCGAGCTGCCGTTCCTGATCCACAGCCTCGACACCGGCGGATCAACCTTCGTCACCTCCGCGACCGAGGCCAATTTCGTCGCCCCGGTCCGCACAGGTGACAGCGTGGTCGCCGAACATGGCGTTACCGGCGTCGACTTCATCAAGATCGACGTCGAAGGCTACGAGAAGAATGTCCTGCGGGGTCTGGCCGGGACCATCGCCGCGGATCGACCGGTCATCGTCGTGGAAATCCTGGCGCCGCAGAATTCGGAACTCGACAATATCGTGGGCCTTCTGCCCGACTACGAGCTGTTCGGAAACCGCACCGGCTTCGTGTCGAGCATCCTGATGACGCCCTACAGCTTCTGCCCCTTCGAACTGGGCAAGACCTACATGAGCGCTCTGCTGGTGCCGCGCGAGAAGCGCGACCGGCTGGCCTCACTGCTGCCGGCCTAGCGGTGCAGGCGGCCGTCCGTCAGGGCGTCCGGGTCGAAGCGGAAGATCACCGACGGGTCGGGCTTTTCGATATCCTTGCGCAGCTTTGACGGGGCGACCGAGGCCAGCATCCAGCGCAGGATGTTGAGGCGCGTCGGCTTCTTGTGGTCGGCGCGCACACAGATCCACGGAGCCTCGTCGCAGTCGGTCCGACGCAGCATCTCGTCGCGGGCGGCGGTGTAGGCGTCCCACTTGGCCTCGGCCACGTCGTCGAGCGGGCTGGTCTTGAACACCTTCAGCGGGTCGGTGCGCCTGGCCTTGAGCCGTTTGGCCTGCTCGTCAGGACTGATGTCGAGCCAGAACTTGATCAGCTTCACGCCGCTGGCGACCAGCATGCGTTCGAAGTTGGGGGCCTCGCGCAGGAACTCCTCGTGCTCCTCGGCGCTGCAGAAGCCCATCACCGGCTCGACGCCGGCGCGGTTGTACCAGGAGCGGTTGAACAGCACGAACTCGCCGGCTGCCGGCAGGTGGGCGATGTAGCGCTGAAAGTACCACTGGCTGCGTTCGCGGTCGGAAGGCTTTGGCAGCGCCACGACGCGCGTCTCGCGCCGCGCCAGCGGGGCGGTGACGCGGGCGATCGCCCCGTCCTTGCCGGCGGCGTCGCGGCCCTCGAAGATCGCCAGGATCTTCCAGCCCTCGCTGATCGCCTGTTGCTGGGTCCGGATCATGGCGATCTGCAGTTCACGCAGTTCGTTGTCGTAGGCGTCGTTTTCCATGCGCGGACCCTACCGCCGGAAGGCGGTCCACGGCTAGAAGTGTCGCGATGATCCGTCTGTATGTCCCCAACGACCTGGCCGCCGGCGCCGATGTCAGCCCCTCGCCCGAGCAGGGCCGTTACCTGACGGCGGTCATGCGGCTGGCCGTGGGCGCCGAGGTGCTGTTGTTCAACGGCCGCGACGGCGAATGGCGGGCCACCCTGATCGAGGCCGGCAAGCGCGTCTGCCGGCTGGCCGTCGGCGCGCGGATGCGGGCCCAGACGATGGGCCCGGACCTCGACCTGGTCGTGGCCCTGGTCAAACGCGGCCGGCTGGAGACGATCATCGAGAAGGCCGCCGAACTGGGCGCCCGCCGGGTGCGGCTGGCCGTGACCCGGCGGACCAACGCCGACCACACCAATGTCGCCCGGCTGCAGGCCATCGCCGTCGAGGCCGCTGAACAGACCGGCCGGCTGGATGTGCCGCAGATCGACGCGCCGGAGAAGCTGGAGCGAATGCTCGACGGCTGGGACGCCGACCGGGCGCTGATGTTCTGCGACGAGGGCGGCGGGGTCCCGCCGGCGCTGGACGCGCTGCGGGATGCTGTCGCCGGTC
>CANJYY010000403.1 GCA_947479185.1 Caulobacteraceae bacterium | reverse complement strand
GGCTTGTCGCGGAAGCGGACCTTCATCTTCGAGACCCAGCCGGCGAAGCCTTCGTTGTCGGCCACGGTGCGGCTGAAGTCGTTGGCCGTCAGGGCGCCGCCGTCGACGCCGGCGAAGGCCACGCGCAGGGCGTCGGGATTGCGGGCCAGTTCGATGTAGCTGCTGAACCGGTCGCGCAGACGGGTCAGGCCCGCATCGTCGCCGGCCAGGCTGTAGGCGACGCCCGCGCGCAGCAGCTTGGACTCTTCCTCGGGCCGCAGCGGCAGGATCGACTTCCAGCGGTCGGCCATCGAGGCCTCGAAGAGCGCGCCGGCCAGCGCCCAACTGCGGCCCTTCCAGGCGATCTCGGCGCGCACGTCCTGGGCGTCCGGCGTCTTGTCCGGCTCGATGATTTCGGCGGCCGCGTCGAGCCGGCCCAGCGCCATCAGCGCCCGGGCGGTCAGGACGCGGCGCTCGGCGTTGAGCGGGCCGGGCAGCACGGTGGTGCGGGAGTTGTTGATCGCCTGCAGCGCCTGCTCGGGCTTGCGGTCCATCAGGTAGATCAGCGCGAGGTCGGTCGAGACCTGGGCCTTGGGCACGCCGTCGAGGCGGTTCTCGACCTGGTACTGCAGCAGGGTGGAGGCATCGGTCAGCAGGTCCACATCGACCAGCCGGCGGACCATCTTGCGCACCATCAGGTCGCCGTCGGCGCCGGGCGGGGTCAGTTCCTGGAAGTCCCGGAACAGCGCCAGGGCCTGGACCGGCTGCAGCCCGTCGGCCATCCCGTCGAGGAACAGCGCGCGGAAGGCGTTGGCCAGATCGGCCTGCAGCTGGACCGCCTCGGGCAGGTCCGGCAGGCGGGTGCCGGCCGAGCGCAGCGCTTCGAGCGCCTCGCGATAGCGACCCTGGCCCAGATAGAGCTGGCCGAGCGTGCGGATGGTCTCCAGCTCGGTCGCATCGCCGCGCCAGCGGTAGCGCAGGCCGTCATAGGCGTTGGCCGCCTGGCTCGGGGTGATCTGGGCCAGTTCCTGCTTGATCCGCGTGGCGCGCAGCAGCGCCGGCGCGGCCAGCTGGTCGAGCGGCGCGCGGGCGATCGCCAGATAGACCTTCAGCGCGCCCGCCTTGCGGCCCTGGGCCTCGAACAGGCGGGCCTGGACGAGGCGGACGGCCAGTTGCTCCTCGGCCGGCAGCGTCTCGGCGAGGGCTTCGTTGATGTGGGTCTGGGCGCCGGTCAGGTCGCCCAGCTCCAGCGACGCCTTGGCGTCGGCGGTGAGGAAGCGGGCCTTCCAGACCGGGGTGAACTGGCTGATCGCCATGGCGCCCGAGGCGAATTTGGCGCGGGCGTCCGCCCACTGCCCGGCCCGGGCGGCGAGATAGCCGCGCCAGACCGAGATCGAAGGGTCGTCGCCGAGGATCGTCGTCGCGAAATCCGCCTCGGCTTCCTTGTCGCGGCCGACCAGCGCCCGGGCGATGCCCCGCAGGCCGCGGAACTCCGGGTTTCCGAGAACCGACTCCTGCTGGCGCGCGGTGTTGTTCAGCACGCCGATGGCTTCGTAGCCGAGGTTGGCGCCGACCAGGAAGCGCGCCAGGGCCATGCGGGCCTCGACCGAGGCGGCCTGTCCCTTGGCGGGGGCCGCGGCCGCTTCGATCGCGGCGGCTTCGGTCAGGGCGGCGTAGCGCGCCATGAAGCCCCCGGGGCCGGTGTGCCCCCAGGTCTCGCCGATCAGGCCCGGCATGCCGGCGGCCTGGGGCGCGCCGGCGGCCACATCCACGCGGCGAGCGCCGGCCGAGGCCGAGGACAGGGCCAGGCCTGTCGGACGGCCGATCCGCACCAGATCGCCCTCGGCGACGACCTTCAGGTCGGTCGCATAGGGCTCGATGGCCAGGCCCTGAAGCGTCGGCAGCATGGCCATCTGGACGTAGTCGCGGCGCGATCCGAGGCCCTTGGACGGCGCCAGGGCGGTGACGACGGCGATGCGGTCGCCGACGGCGGGGTCGTCCATCCAGATCGCCGCGGTGGCCCCGGCCACAACAGCCGTGAGGCCCGCCTCGGCGGACTCGTCGTCGCGCTGGACGTCGACATGGCCGGACTCGGCCTTCGGGCCGGCGCCGAGAGCCAGGGTCCAGCTGGAGCCCTCGCCGATGATCGCCACCGGCGTGGTGCGCGGCGCGACGATGCGGACGGCCGAATAGTCGCGGCCACGGAAAGCCTGGACGCGGCTGTACTGCGACACACCGCGCGGGGCCTTCGAGACATCCAGCGTCGCCGGGGCGTCGAACACCACCCAGATCGCCTCACCGCGGCGGAACACGGCGGCGCCGGCGGGATTGGCCCAGTCGAACCGCATGCGGACCTGCGGGCCGACGATCTCGGCGGCCATGCGGACGACGCCGCCGGCGGGGATCGGGTTGGGCCGCGGCGCGCGCGGCGCGGGCTCCGGCGCCGCCGCGGCCTGGTCGGCCACGGGCGCGGCAGGGACGGCCGGCGCGGCGGGCCGCGCGAACAGGTTGACGTAGATCGCCCCGTCGGCCGCGCCGACCCTGGCCTCGGCGTCGTCTGCAAGGTGGAGGTCGATCTCAAGCCCTGACGGCGTGTGACGCTGCTCGGCGCCCTTCAGCCACTTCGGCGGAAAGATCCGCAGGGTCGACAGGTCGGGACTGGCGTCGCGACTGAAATGAAGCGTCAGGGTCTGGCCGTTGCGACGGGTCGAGACCTTGGCGCCGCCGGCCCAGCGAAACTCGATCTTGCTGAGCTTGGCCGCCTGCGCGGTGCGCACCTCCAGCAGCGGGCGCGCGGCCAGCGCGACCGTCGGCGTGACGGCCGGCGCCGCCACCCCGACGATACAGGCGGCGGCGACCCCCGAACGCAGGAGGGTGCGGAGGGACACCTAGCCGCCTTTGGCCGCGGGCGTTGCGGCGGCCGGCGCGCCGCCGGCGGGCGGAGTCGCGGCGGGGGCGGTGGAGGCCGCGGCCGGACCGGGCGCCGGCTTGACGGCCGGCTTGACCGGCGTGGGCCGAGCCGGCGTGCTGGCGGGCGTCCGGCGGGCC
>CANJYY010000402.1 GCA_947479185.1 Caulobacteraceae bacterium | reverse complement strand
GGCCTACGAATTCGCCATGATCCTCGACACGGAGCTCAAGCGCCGCAAGATCCGCGACAGGGTTCCGATGACCTTCGTCACCTCCGAACCCTATGTCGGCCATCTGGGCCTCGACGGAGTCGGCGACACCAAGGGCCTGCTCGAGAGCGAGATGCGCGACCGCCACATCAAGTGGGTCACCAACGCCCGGGTGACGTCGGTCGAGGCCGGCCTGATGCATGTCGAGGAAGTCGGCGAGGACGGCGCGGTCAAGGCGACCCACGACCTGCCGTTCAGCTATTCGATGATGCTGCCGGCCTTCCGCGGCGTGGAAGCGGTGCGCGGCATCGAGGGGCTGACCAATCCGCGCGGCTTCATCATCGTCGACAAGCACCAGCGCAATCCGACCTTCCCGAACGTGTTCGCCCTGGGCGTCTGCGTGGCCATCGCCCCGACCGGCAAGACTCCGGTGCCCGTCGGCGTGCCCAAGACCGGCTTCATGATCGAGAGCATGGTCACCGCCATCGCCCGTAACATCGGCGATCTGGTCGACGGCAGGCCGGCCACCAGCGAGGCGACCTGGAACGCCATCTGCCTGGCCGACTTCGGCGACGGCGGCGTGGCCTTCGTCGCCCAGCCGCAGATTCCGCCGCGCAACGTCAACTGGTCCGCCAGCGGCAAGTGGGTCCACCTGGCCAAGGTCGGCTTCGAGAAATACTTCCTCGCCAAGGTCAAACGCGGCGAGAGCGAACCCTTCTACGAAAAGCTTGCGCTGGACGTGATGGGCATCCGCAAGATCAAGCCGTGAGGCCGCGGCCATGACGACCAGACAGTTCGTGTGTCCCGGCTGCGGCGCGACCAACCGGCTTCCCGCCGAGCGTGACGCCCTGAAGGGCAAGTGCGGCCGGTGTGGCGAGCCGCTGTTCACCGGCCATCCGCTGGAGGTGGACGGCGAGGCGTTCCGGGCCCATCGCCGGGCGACCCAGGGCGCGGCCGTGCTGGTCGACGTCTGGGCCCCGTGGTGCGGTCCCTGCCGGACCATGGGCCCGCAGTTCGCCGCCGCCGCCGCCACGCTGGAGCCGGCCGTGCGCCTGCTGAAGCTCAATGCGGACGAGGAGGGCGCCGTCAGCGCCGAACTCGGCGTGTCGGGCATTCCCGCCCTGCTCCTGTTCCGCGACGGCCAGATCATCGCCCGGCAGGCCGGCGCCATGACCGCCAACCAGATCGTCGCCTGGACCAACCAGGCGCTCGCCCGGGCCCCGGCCTGACCCTTCCCGAAGGAATTCCCATGACCCTTGATCGCGCCGTTTTCATCTTCGCCGGCCTCGTCGTCCTGGCCAGCGTGACGCTCGGCCACTTCGTGAGCCCCTGGTGGCTCCTTCTCGGCGCCTTCGCCGGCGTGAACATGATCCAGGCGGCCTTCACCGGCTTCTGCCCGGCCGCGATGGTGTTCAGGAAGCTCGGCGTTCCGCCGGGCGCCGCGTTCCGCTGATCCGGACCATCCCTTTCATCACCAGGCCCCGGCATTGCGCCGTCGCCACCCCAGGAGACACCCCATGAAACTCAATGAAGGCACGGTCGACCGCATTCTCCGCGTCATCGTCGGCATCGCCGTTCTGTCGCTGGCCTTCATCGGCCCCAAGACCCCGTGGGCCTATCTCGGCGCCATTCCGCTGCTGACCGGCCTGATCGGCTTCTGCCCGCTCTACGCCATCCTGGGCGTCAACACCTGCGGCGCGCCGAAGGCGAAATGATCGCCACGTGACGGCGACTTCGGACCGCGGCGATCATGTCGCGGCCCGAGGCGTCGCCGTCGCTCCAGACCTCAGCAGGCTGACCAGACCGGCCGCGAGCGCCAGGATCGCGCCAACGCCCAGCCCCGTCCGGGGCGCGGTGGAGAGGGGCGCGAGGGTGAACAGCGTGGTCATGAGAACCGCGCCGGCCGTCTGGCCGGTCAGGCGGGCCGTGCCCTGCAGGCCGCCGGCGGCGGCGAGAACATCATGAGCGGCCGAGGATCGCCCGACAGCGGCCAAATGGCCTCGGCTACCTCCCCGCCGTGGCCAGGCGCTGCTTCTTCAGGGCTTCCAGACGGTCGTCTGCGGCGAGCTCGGCGCCGGCTTCGATCCGGTGAATGTCGGGACTAGCGAGGTGGTAGTGGTCGCAGAGCGCGCTGAAGTGCCTATCGGTCTGCCGGAGGCGTTGGATCATCTCGACGTTGGCAGGGAATTCCTGGGCGAGTTCGTGGGCGACGTGGGTCATTGGCGACCTCCTGTATCAACTGTCAGCGAGGCTAGAATGGCGCTCGAAGCGATGAAATTGCGCTGGATAAAGCGAGGGGCGGCCTGTCCGAATTTTCGGGCCACACCTGATTGCCGCCAGTGCGCCAATTGATCTTCGACAAACGGGACGCCGCGTCGCCGCGATAGTCAGGGGGCGACCTGCTTCCGGCGCCCAGAGGCGCATGCCCCGGCAGGTCGAGTCGGAATGGTCCGGCGCGAGAGGCACCATGGCAGGCATCGATCCAAACCGAGCCTTCATCCCCCTGAACATCGCGGTTCTGACGGTGTCGGACACACGCATGCTTGAGACGGACACCTCGGGCGGACTACTGATTGACCGGCTGACAGCCGCCGGCCACGTGCTTGCCGCGAGGGCCATCGTCAAGGACGAGGTCGGGCCGATCCGCGAGCAGGTTGCGGCCTGGGTCACTGAGTCGGGGATCGACGTGGTGCTGTCCACCGGGGGCACCGGCTTCTCGCCACGTGACGTGACCCCCGAGGCGGTAAAGCCCCTGTTCCGGCGCGAAATGGACGGCTTTTCCGTCGTCTTTCATCAGGCCAGCCAAGGTACGGTGGGGGTCGCTACGCTCCAGTCTCGCGCCTTTGCCGGTCAGGCCGAAGATACTTTTATCTTCTGTCTGCCCGGGTCGACCGGCGCCTGTCGGGACGCCTGGGATCTGGTTTTGTCGATGGAACTCGACAGCCGGTTCAAGCCCTGTTCGCTGGTTGGTCAGATCCCGCGCTTCCGGGATGTCTGCCCGTGATCACGTTCGACGAG
>CANJYY010000401.1 GCA_947479185.1 Caulobacteraceae bacterium | reverse complement strand
TTGATCAGCTCCTGCATGGTCACGGTCTTGCCCACGCCGGCGCCGCCGAACAGGCCGATCTTGCCGCCCTTGGTGTAGGGGCACATCAGGTCGATGACCTTGATGCCCGTGACCAGGACTTCCGACGAGGTCGACTGTTCCGCGAAGCTGGGCGCCTCGCGGTGGATGACGTTGTAGTGCGGCGTGACGATCGGACCGGCTTCGTCGATCGGCTCGCCGATGACGTTCATGATGCGGCCGAGCGTGGCGGGACCGACCGGAACGGTGATGCCCTTGCCCGTGTCGGCGACGTCCTGGCCGCGGGTCAGACCTTCGGTCGTGTCCATGGCGATGGTGCGGACGGTGTTTTCACCCAGGTGCTGGGCCACTTCCAGAACCAGGCGGAACGGCTCGCCGGTGCGCTGGTCGAGGTTGGTGGTCTCCAGGGCGTTCATGATCGCCGGCAGGTGACCTTCGAACTCGACGTCGACGACGGCGCCGATGACCTGGACGATCTTGCCGGTCGCCACGAGGGCGGTCGGCTTCACGGCCGTGGGCGCCGCGGTCTTGGCGGCGGGGGCCTTGGCGGCCGCCTTCGGAGCGGCGGCCTTGGTGGCGGGAGCCTTGGGCGCGGCGGCGGCCTTGGGGGCCTTGGCGGCGGCGGGCTTCTTCGGGGCGGTGGCCATTGGTCTGGTCTTCCGTGCGGTCTTTATGCGGTCAGAGAGCTTCGGCGCCGGAGATGATCTCGATCAGCTCCTTGGTGATCTGCGCCTGGCGGGTTCGGTTGTACTGGACGGTGAGGGCCTTGATCATGTCGCCGGCATTGCGCGTGGCGTTGTCCATGGCCGTCATCTGGCTGGCGTAGAAGCCGGCCATGTTCTCGAGCAGGGCGGAAAGCACCTGCACCGTGATGTTGCGCGGCAGCAGGGTCTCGAGGATGCCCTCTTCGGAGGGTTCATACTCGTAGACCGCGCCGTTCAGTTCGGTGGCGGGCGCGCCCTCGACCTGGGCCGGAATCAGCTGCTGTCCGACAGGGGTCTGGCTGACCACCGACTGGAAGCGGCTGTAGAACAGGGTGACCACGTCCGCGTCGCCGGCTTCGTAGAGCGAGATGATCCGGTCGGCGATCGGCTGGGCCACCGACAGGGTCAGGGTCCGCGCCGACGACAGGTCGAAGCTCTCGATGATCCGGTCGCCGTACAGGCGGCGAAGGGGCGGAAGCGCCTTCTTGCCGACGGTGATGATCTTCACGTCCTTGCCCTCGGCCAGCAGCGACGCGATGCGATCGCGGGCCGCCCGGACGATGGACGAGGAGAAGCCGCCGGCCAGACCGCGATCCGCGGCGGCGACGATGATCAGGTGACGCTTGCTGGAGCCGGTGCCCGCCAGAAGCAGGGGGGCGCCGTCACCGCTCACGCCGGAGGCGAGGTTGGCGATCACCGCGGCCATCCGGCTCGCATAGGGACGCGCGTTTTGCGCGGCGTCCTGGCTGCGGCGCAGCTTGGCGGCGGCGACCATCTGCATGGCCTTCGTGATCTTCTGCGTGGCTTTCACGCTCGAGATCCGAACACGCATGTCCTTGAGGCTGGCCATCGAGGGCTACTCTCTCTCGCTCTCGGCCGGCTTAGGCGAAGGTCGCCGTGAAGCCTTCGAGCGCCTTCTTGAGGGAATCCTCAAGGTCGGCGCCGAGGGCCTTGGTGGTGCGGATGGCGTCCAGCAGGTCCTGGTGCTTGCTGTGCAGGCGGGCCAGGAACTCGCGCTCGAAGCGGCCGACCGCGCTGGTCGGGATCGCGTCGAGGTAGCCGCGCGTGCCGGCGTAGATCACGCAGACCTGCTCTTCGACCGACTGCGGGCTGTACTGGGGCTGCTTCAGCAGCTCGGTGAGGCGTTCGCCCCGCGCGAGCTGACGCTGCGTAGCGGCGTCGAGGTCCGAACCGAACTTCGCGAAGGCGGCCATTTCCCGGTACTGGGCGAGCTCGCCCTTGATCGGGCCGGCGACGGTCTTCATGGCCTTGATCTGGGCCGAGGAGCCCACGCGCGACACCGAGATGCCGACGTTCACGGCCGGGCGGATGCCCTGGAAGAACAGGTCGGTCTCGAGGAAGATCTGGCCGTCGGTGATCGAGATCACGTTGGTCGGGATGTAGGCCGACACGTCGTTGGCCTGGGTTTCGATGACCGGCAGGGCGGTCAGCGAGCCGGAGCCGTTGTCTTCGTTCAGCTTGGCGGCGCGCTCGAGCAGGCGGCTGTGCAGATAGAAGACGTCGCCCGGATAGGCTTCGCGGCCCGGCGGGCGGCGCAGCAGCAGGGACATCTGGCGATAGGCGACGGCCTGCTTGGAAAGGTCGTCATAGATGATGACGGCGTGCATGCCGTTGTCGCGGAACCACTCGCCCATGGCGCAACCCGCGAACGGGGCCAGGAACTGCAGCGGGGCCGGCTCGGAGGCCGTGGCGGCGACGACGATCGTGTAGTCGAGCGCGCCGTGCTCCTCGAGCGTCTTGACGATCTGGGCGACGGTCGAGCGCTTCTGGCCGATGGCGACGTAGATACAATAGAGCTTGGCGCTCTCGTCCGTACCGGCGTTGATGGCCTTCTGGTTGAGGATGGTGTCGATCGCGACGGCCGTCTTGCCGGTCTGACGGTCGCCAATGATCAGCTCGCGCTGGCCGCGGCCGATCGGGATCAGGGTGTCGATGGCCTTGAGGCCCGTCTGCACCGGCTCGTGAACCGACTTGCGCGGGATGATGCCCGGAGCCTTCACGTCCACGCGACGGCGCTCGGAGGAGCCGACGATCGGGCCCTTGCCGTCGATCGGCTCGCCCAGCGGGTTGACGACGCGGCCCAGCAGGCCACGGCCGACCGGCACGTCCACGATCTCGCCGAGACGACGGACTTCGTCGCCTTCGCTGATCTGCTGGTCCTGGCCGAAGATCACGATCCCGACGTTGTCGCGTTCGAGGTTCAGGGCCATGCCCTTCACCCCGGCTTTCGGGAACTCGACCATTTCCCCGGCCTGGACCTTGTCCAGACCGTAGACGCGGGCGATGCCGTCGCCGACGCTCAGGAC
>CANJYY010000400.1 GCA_947479185.1 Caulobacteraceae bacterium | reverse complement strand
CTTCGGAGAGTCCTGATCATGTCCGCCGATCCCGTCGTCATCGTCTCGTTCGCCCGCACGCCGATGGGCGGCTTCCAGGGCGCCCTCAGCGGCGTGAAGGCCACCGACCTCGGCGCGACCGCCGTGCGCGCGGCCGTCGAGCGGGCCGGGGTCGATCCGGCGAAGATCGAGCAGATCATCATGGGCTGCGTGCTGCCGGCGGGCCTGGGTCAGGCGCCCGCCCGTCAGGCCGGCCTCGGCGCGGGCCTGTCCCTCGGCGTCGCGGCGACCACCGTCAACAAGATGTGCGGCAGCGGCATGCAGGCGGCGATCATGGCCCATGACGCCCTGGCGGCCGGGTCGGTCGACCTGATCGTGGCCGGCGGCATGGAGAGCATGACCGGCGCGCCCTACCTGATGGCCAAGCACCGCGGCGGGGCCCGCATCGGCCACGATGTGATCAGTGACAGCATGTACCTCGACGGACTCGAGGACGCCTATGAGCCCGGCCGGCTGATGGGCTCGTTCGCCGAGGAGAGCGCCCGGACCTACCAGTTCACGCGGCAGGACCAGGACGCCTACGCCATCGAGAGCCTGAGCCGGGCCCGCGCCGCGACCGAAAATGGCGCTTTCGCCGCCGAGATCACCCCGGTGACGGTGAAGACCCGCAAGGGCGAGGAGACCGTCAGCCAGGACGAGCAGCCGATGAAGGCCGACCCGTCGAAGATCCCCGGCCTCAAGCCCGCCTTCGCCAAGGACGGCACGATCACAGCGGCCAACGCCAGCTCGATCAGCGACGGCGCCGCGGCCCTGGTGATGACCCGCGAGAGCGTGGCCAGGGCGCTCGGCCTGCCGATCGTCGCCCGGATCGTCGCCCATGCCGCCCACGCCCAGGAGCCGGGCCTGTTCACCACCGCCCCGGTCCCGGCGATGCAGAAGGCGCTGAACAAGGCCGGCTGGACCGCCGAAGACGTTGATCTGTGGGAGGTCAACGAGGCCTTCGCCGTGGTGGCCATGATCGCCATGCGCGAACTGGGCATCGACCACGCGAAGCTGAACGTCAACGGCGGCGCCACGGCGCTCGGCCACCCGATCGGCGCCTCGGGCGCGCGCATCCTGACCACCCTGCTGTCGGCCCTTCAGGCCCGTGGCGGCAAGCGCGGCATGGCCAGCCTGTGCATCGGCGGCGGCGAGGCCACGGCGATGGCGGTGGAGCTGGTGTGAGGGCCTAGGGTCTAGGGGCTAGTGAAGCGCGGACGTCGCCGCCACCACTAGCCCCTAACCCCTAACCCCTGTTCTTCAGCCCGGTGCCCTTCCGCCCGGCAGGACCATCGTCCGGCCATTGACGGTGATCTGCTTGTCGCCCGGGTTCATGCCCTTCGGACAGGCGCCCATGTATTTCGCGTCGATGACCTGCTTGTGGGTGAAGCTCTGGCCGTCGCGGCTGCCGGTGACGTCCGATTCCATGCGGTAGGCGCTGTTGAAGTCGCCGGTGACCGTGCCCTTGCTGGTCATGTGCATGCCCTCGGTCACGCAGTCGAGTTCGAAGGCCACGCCGCCCGGGATGCGGGTCCAGGTGCTCTTGGTGCAGTCGCGGCGGTCCAGGCTCTGGCCCAGGGCGGCGCCGTCGTTCTGGGTGGCGTCGTCGATGCAGGAGCTGGCCTTCATCGGCGTGTCGCCGACGGTGATTTCCCACAGGCCGGCCTTCAGATGCGGCGCGGCCTCGATGCCCGGAGGCACGGGGGGCTTGGCGGCGGCCGCGGCCGCGGGGGCCGGCTTGTCGGCCGGTTTGCCGCAGGCGGCGAGGGCGAGGACGGCGAAACAGACGCCGGCGACGGTGCGCATCGGTAGACTCCCTGTGTATTTTCGAACGACGATATCGGGGAACACAACGCCGCGCGAGACGTCTATGATCCAGAGCATGTCAGAGATCACCGACAACCCCGCCGAAGGCCGTTTCGAGCTCGTCGAACAGGGCCTCACCGCGTACGCCGACTACCGGATGACGCCGGAGCGGATGATCATCGACTATGTCTTCTCGCCGCCGGAACTGCGCGGCGCGGGAACCGCCGGCCGGCTGATGCAGGGCGTGGTGGCCCAGGCCCGGGCAAGGTCGGTGAAGATTACCCCCCTTTGCGGCTATGCGGCCGCCTGGCTGAAGCGGCATCCTGACACCGCCGATCTGTTGGCCTGACGGCGAAAGCCGTTCTAGGCTGGGGACCGGAGTCTCCCGTGAACAGGAAAGATGAGATGCTGAAATCCTTCGCCACGGTCAGCGCGCTGGCGCTGGCGCTTTCAGTACCCGGCGCGGCCTTCGCGCAGAGCGGCGTGCTGTCCGACTGGGGCGTGCCGGACATGAAGGCGGCCATCGTCGCCGCCGGCTCGACGGTCACCAAGGAAGGCGCGCTCGACAGCGGCGCACCCTACGTCGGCGCCACCACGGCGAGCGGCATGAAGTACGTGATCTACGGCACCGTCTGCGACGGCGCGCCCAAGCGCTGCAAGGGCGCCAACATCACGGCCAGTTTCACCCTCGACTCCGACACCGAGGTCGACCAGCGGGAGAAGAAGATCGACCGCTCGGCGGTCGGCGTACGCAACGCCGGCGACAATTCGCTGGAGGTGTCGCGCTACATCATCTTCGACGGCGGCATTACCCGCGGCAACCTGGCGACCAACATCGAGGTGTTCGTCGAGGTCGCCGAGGAAATCTGGAACGGCGGCGGCGAGTAGCCGCGGCCGATCCTGGATCGATCAGGCCGCGGGGGCGACTCCGCGGCCTTTTCATTGCTAACCTCGCGGCCAGACATCGCGCGGGAGAAGACGATGACGACCAGCAGCTCCAACAGTGTCGACCGCGACCTTCGCCGGCGGGCCGAGGCGGTCATCCCGGGCGGCATGTACGGCCACCAGTCGGTCGGTCTGCTGCCGGACGACTATCCGCAGTTCTTCCGCTCGGGCGACGGGGCGTACATCACCGACGCCGACGGCAAACGCTATCTCGACCTGATGTGCGCCTACGGGCCCAACCTGTTCGGCTACGCCGATCCACAGATCGATGCCGCCTACGTTCGTCAGCTGGG
>CANJYY010000399.1 GCA_947479185.1 Caulobacteraceae bacterium | reverse complement strand
TCACCAGACCGTCGGGCTTGAGCGCCGCCGTGACGGCCCGCGCCGTCTTCTGCACCGCCCCGATCACGCGGCCGAGGGTCTTGGCCTCGGCGTCGAGCAGATTGCGCGCCTTCGACGTCTTCGAAATGACCAGCACATGGCCCTTCGCCTGGGGAAAAACGTCCATGAAGGCCAGCACCTGGTCGTCTTCCCAGACCTTCACGCTGGGGATCTCGCCGCGCACGATTTTCGCGAAGATGTTGTCGTCGTCGTAGGCGCCGTCGAGGCTCATGGATGCGCTCCCTGCAAGGCGTGTTGTTCTAGCGATCGCAGCGGAGAGCGCAAACGATGTCCCCGCGCCCTGGTCCCCCGCCCTACTCCGCCTTGAACGGCGAGTATTCCTCCGCCAGCCAGTCCATCTCCTCGCGGATGGCCGCGCGCTCCTGGTCGAGGTAGCGGCGCACCGGCTCGCGCAGGGCCGGGTCGGCGATCCAGTGGGCGGAGTAGACCTCGGCCGGCAGGTAGCCGCGGGCGATCTTGTGCTGGCCCTGGGCGCCGGCCTCGACGCGCGGCAGGCCCAGCCGGATCGCGTGCTCGATGGCCTGGTAGTAGCAGAGCTCGAAATGCAGGAAGGGGATGTCCTCGACGCAGCCCCAGTTGCGGCCGATCAGGCAGTCTCCGCCGATCAGGTTCAGCGCGCCGGCCACCCAGCGACCGCCCTTCCGGGCCATGATCAACAGCACCTTGTCGGCCATCCGCTCGCCGAGCAGCGAGAAGAAGGCGCGGTTCAGGTAGGGCCGGCCCCACTTGCGGCCGCCGGTGTCCATGTAGAAGCCGTAGAAGGCGTCCCAGTGCTCCTCGGTCAGGTCCGCGCCGGTGACGGCGACGATCTCGTCGACCGCCTCCTGGGCCAGCCGGCGCTCGCGCCTGACCGTCTTGCGCCGGCCCGACGACAGGTCGGCGAGGAAGGCGTCGAAGTCGGCGTAGCCGCGGTTGAACCAGTGGTACTGCTGGTCCTGCCGCTGCAGCAGGCCGGCATTGCCGAGGAAGGTCCAGTCCGTCTCGTTCGGAAAGGTGACGTGCAGGCTGGAGGCGCCGAGCTTCTCGCACAGGGTCAGGGCCCCGCCGAGCAGCATGCGCCGGCCCTCGTCCGGGTCGACGTCCGGCCGCACCAGCAGGCGCGGCCCGGTCACCGGCGAGAACGGCGAGGCGCACTGGAGCTTGGGATAGTAGCGGCCGCCGGCCTTCTCGTAGGCGTCGGCCCACGACCAGTCGAACACGTACTCCCCCTGGCTGTGGGTCTTCAGATACAGCGGCATCGCCGCCGCCACCTGCCCGGCCTCGTCGGCCACGGTCAGATGGTAGGGGCTCCAGCCCGTGCGGTCGCCGACCGACCCGGACTCCTCCAGCGCATCAAGAAAATCGAACGCCACGAACGGGTTGTCAGACCCGGCGCAGGCGTCCCAGGCCTCACGGCCGATCTCGCGGATGCGGCGGTGGATGGCGACCGCCGGCGTCAGTGTCACGCGGCGAAGCCCTCGAAGATCAGGTTGTCGCAGTGGTCCTTGAGCCGGTCCCACTCCTCGGCCGAGCGCACCGTCCAGGCGATGACCGGCATGCCCCTGGCCCGGAACAGGTCCGCGCGCGGCGACGGCAGCATCTTCGCGTCCAGCGCCAGGAAGTCCGGCCGGGCCAGCTCAACGTGCTCGAGATTGGCGAACGACTTGCGGATCTCCGGCGTCAGCTTGCTGGCCGCGCCGTCCTTCCAGTCATAGCTGTCCAGGCCGCGCAGGATCTGCGGGTGGTGGTCGGCGAACCAGGCGTGGCTGTAGGGGTTGAAGCCGATCACGCAGGTCGGGCCGTTGTGGTCGAGCAGCACCTCGCTGACGCGCTTCTCCAGCGGGCCGACCTCGCCGAACGGCGTCTTCAGCTCGATGTGGACCATGGCCCGGTGACCGACCTCGACCAGCACTTCGCTGAGGGTCGGGATGGGCTCGTCCGTGCCGGCCAGACGCAGGTCGCGCAGATCATGCAGCAGGCGGTCGGCGACCTTGCCCTCGGCGCCGGTCATCCGCGACAGGCTGTAGTCGTGGAACACCACGGCCTCGCCGTCGGCGGTGATCTGCACGTCCAGTTCGATGCCGTAGCCGGCGGCGCAGGCGGCCTGGAAGGCGGCCAGGGAATTCTCCGGCGCGCCGTCCGGCGACCAGAGGCCGCGATGGGCGATGGCCGGGCTGAACAGCAGTTCCCAGGCCTCGCCGAAGGCGGCGGGTTCGGGGCGGGCTTTGGCTTTCATCGGGCGATCTCCACGATGGCGTCGACCTCGACGGAGAAGTTGCGCGGCAGGCGGTAGACGCCCACGGCCGAACGGGCGTGGCGACCGGCCTCGCCGAACGCCTCGACCATCACGTCCGAGCAGCCGTTGATCACGGCGGGAATATCGAAGAAGTCCGGCCCGGCCTGGACGAAGCCGCCCAGCTTGACCACCCGGACGACGCGGTCGAGGTCGCCGTCGCAGGCGGCGCGCATCTGGGCCAGCAGGTTGATCCCGCACAGCCGCGCGGCGCGTACGGCCTCGGTCATGTCGACATCGACGCCGACCGTGCCGGTGACGCCGCCTGAGGCGTCGAGCGACACCTGACCGGAAATATGGACGAGATCCCCTGCCCGCACGAACGGCACATAGTTGGCGATCGGGGCGACGGGGTCGGGCAGGACGATGCCCGCGGCGGTGAGGCGATGGGAGACTTGAGACATGCCGCCAAACTAGCGCGCGGGCGCGGGCGGCGGAAGCGACGACCGAACGAAAAAGGCCCGGATCGTTGCCGATCCGGGCCTTCACGCGAACTTGAACCCCGGGGGGTCTTACCGGGGGAGGATGCCCTCCCGGCGTTCAGGTTCTTACTTCGCGGCCTGCAGCTTCTCGACGGTCGCGGTGACGCGCTCGTTCAGCGGCTTGACCGAGTCCTTGACGGAGGCGGAGACGGTTTCGCCCCACTTGGCGAATTCGGCCATGTAGCCTTCCAGCGAGGACTTCATCCAGGCGGTCTGGAGCTCAACGGCTTCCTGAACGCTCTTGGCGCCGGCC
>CANJYY010000398.1 GCA_947479185.1 Caulobacteraceae bacterium | reverse complement strand
TGCGCACCGGCACGGTGGTCACCACCGACGACCGGAACTGGGAGCTGCGCTACACCTCCTCGGCCCTGCGCTTCAACCAGAGCCGGGCCGTGGCCATCGACATGGAAAGCGCCACCATCGCCGCCCAAGGCTACCGTTTCAGGGTGCCCTACGGCACGCTGCTGTGCGTTTCGGACAAGCCGCTGCACGGCGAGATCAAGCTGCCCGGCCAGGCCAACGCCTTCTACGAGCGGGCCATCAGCCAGCACCTGCAGATCGGCATCGCCACGGTCGATCTGCTGCGCGCCGAGGGCCCCAACCTGCACTCGCGCAAGTTGAGAGCATTCGACGAGCCGCCGTTTAGATAGAGCTGGACGGTACGGTCGTTGAGGCGTAATTTGTGGCCATGTCGGAATCGAAGAAGCCGCTCACCTATGACGAATGGGTCGCTCAGCTCCCTTCGGGAGTCGAGGATCGGCCGGCTGTCTGGCGAGACGACGCCGACCGGGCGGAGACCTTGGCGGCGCTGGAAGAGTACAGGCGGACGGGTGTCAGTTATTCCGTTGAGGAAGCGATGGCCGAGCTCGATCGACTGATCGCGGAGCGCCGGGCGCGTAAGGCTTGATCTACGACGTGCGTCTGGCGCCGCGGGCTTGGCGAGACCTTGCCCGCCTTGCGGACTTCCTCGCTCCCAGGAGCCCCAGGGCGGAAGCGAAGGCGCGGGCCGCCCTGTGGACCGCCATCGAGTCTCTTGATCGCTTCCCGGAACGGGGCGCGCCGGCGTCAGTCGAGCATGTCCGAGTCCTGTTCGTCCCCTTCGGTCGCGGCGGCTACGTCATCGAGTTCCTGGTGGAAGCCAGCGACGTGTTCATCCTCCGCATCTTCCACAGCCGCGAAGAGCGGTGACACGCCGGTTCCCATCCGCTATCGCACCGCAGCGAAGATCCGGGAGCTCAGCGCCGTGACCGACAAGACCGAGGAAGCCGGCTGGGCGACCGCAAAGACCCTCGCCGAAGCCTTGCCCTATATCCAGATCTACGACCGCGAGCGGGTCGTGATCAAATACGGCGGCCACGCCATGGGCGAGGACAACGTCGCCAAGCTGTTCGCCGCCGACGCGGTGCTGCTCAAACTGATGGGCCTGCATCCGGTGATCGTGCACGGCGGCGGTCCGCAGATCTCGGCCATGCTGGACCGCGCCGGGGTCAAGTCGACCTTCATCGACGGCCTGCGCGTGACCGACGAGGCGACGATGGAAGTGGCCGAGATGGTCCTGTCGGGCGCCATCAACAAGGAAATCGCCAACTGGATCACCCTGGCCGGCCGCGAGGCGGACGTGCGGGGCGTGGGCCTGTCGGGCAAGGACGCGCGGCTGATCACCGTGACCCGGGCGCGCCGGACGAAGAAGGATCCCGACAGCAACATCGAACAGGTTGTTGACCTGGGCTTCGTCGGCGAGCCGCAGAAGATCGACCCGACCCTGATCGAGGTGCTGATCGCCTCCGAGCACGACTACATCCCGGTGATCGCACCGATCGGCGTTTCCGAGTCGGGCCAGACCTACAACGTCAACGCCGATACGGTCGCCGGGGCCATCGCCGGGGCGCTGAAGGCCAAGCGCATGCTGCTGCTGACCGACGTGCCGGGGGTCAAGGACGCGAACGGCGACCTGATCCGCCAGATGACCGTCGCCGAAGCCTTCGAGCTGATCCGCACCGGCGTCGCCAACGGCGGCATGATTCCCAAGCTCGAGACCGCCATCGCCGCCATCGACGCGGGCGTGGAGGCCGTGGTCATCCTCGACGGCCGCCGTCCACACGCCATGCTGGTCGAACTGTTCACCGAGCACGGCGCCGGAACCCTGGTGAAGGCGTGACCGACCTTACCCACATCGACACCTGGCTGTTCGACCTCGACAACACCCTCTACCCGATCGAGAGCGAGGTCATGACGCTGGTCTCCGGCCGGATGACCGACTTCATGGAGCGGGTCACGGGCCTGCCGCGCGAAGAGGCCCGGGCGATCCAGAAGCGCTACTACCATGAGCACGGCACGACCCTGGCAGGCCTGATGGCCAACAACCACGGCGTCGATCCCGAAGACTTCCTCACCGCCGTCCACGATGTATCGCTCGACGCCCTGAAACCTGACCCGGCCCTGACGGCCGGACTGGAGCGGCTGCCCGGCCGGCGGCTGGTTTTCACCAACGGCTCGGCCTCCCATGCCGAACGGGTCCTCGACCGGCTGGGCATCGCCCATGTCTTTGAGGACATTTTCCACATCGCGGCCGCCGGCTACATTCCCAAGCCCTCGCCGGTGACCTTCGGGATGATGATCGCCCGCCACGGCGTGACCGCCGCGGGCGCGGCCTTCTTCGAAGACAGCGAACACAACCTCGCGCCGGCCGCGGCCCTGGGCATGACCACCGTGCTGGTCGGCGCCCATGCGGCGGAGTCGACCGCTTCCTTTGTCCACCACCGCGCAAGACACCTGGCCGACTTTCTCAATGCCATCCAGGTGAAGGAAACCCACGCATGACCGCCGTGACGCTCGCCGATCTGGAAACCGAAATCGAAGCGGCCTGGGAAGCGCGCGCCGACGTGTCGACGGCCACCCAGGGGCCGGTTCGCACGGCCGTCGAGGAAACCCTCGCCCTGCTCGACGCGGGCAAGGTCCGGGTGGCCGAGAAGATCGACGGCGCGTGGATCGTCCGCCAGTGGGCCAAGAAGGCCGTGCTGCTGTCGTTCCGCCTGAACCCCAACACCGTCATGCGCGCCGGCGCCATGGGCGGCGCGGTCGGCCCCTGGTGGGACAAGGTGGCCAACAAGTTCGACGGCTGGGAGGCACCGCAGTTCGAGGCCGCCGGCTTCCGCGCCGTGCCGGGCGCGATTGTCCGCCGCGGGGCCTATGTGGCCAAGAACGTCATCCTCATGCCGTCGTTCGTGAACATCGGCGGCTATGTCGATGAAGAGACCATGGTCGACACCTGGGTTACGGTCGGCTCCTGCGCCCAGATCGGCAAGCGGGTCCACCTCAGCGGCGGCGTCGGCATCGGCGGCGTGCTTGAACCGCTGCAGGCCAACCCGAC
>CANJYY010000397.1 GCA_947479185.1 Caulobacteraceae bacterium | reverse complement strand
CAACGTGATTCATTGTAGGGCGCCTACCCTGCACCCTGACGCTACAGCGTGACGGTTTGGCCCAAGCGTGCACTTTGCGCCAAAGCCTCCAGTGTGGCGGCATTGTCCAAGCTGACCTGTGCGGCACGCTCGATGGCGGCAAAGTCCCGCGCATGGATAACCCGGGCGAAAGCCTCGGCCGCAAATCGGAAACCACTGCCGGTGCCGGTGATGACGTCTTCAAAGGGAATGGTGTTGGCAATGCCGCGGCGCACGCGCAGCTGGCTCGGCAGGTAGCCATAGGCATGGCCGCCCGACTGATCGCTGGTGTGGTTGAGGTATTCGGTTTCAATCGTGCCATCACTGCCCACAATGGTGGCTCGGCGGTGATTGGCGGTATCCATGGCACAAGAGAGTTGCGCTCGGCGCCCATCGGCGTAAAACAAGGTAGCCATCAGGCTGATGTCAACGCCCGAGTCTGCCCAAACTGCATCAGCCCTGACTTTCTGCGGGGCGTCGCCCATCACCAGACGGATCAGGCTCAAGGGGTAGCAACCAGCATCCAGCAGCGCACCGCCGCCAAGCGCCGGGCTCAACCGGATATTGCCTATGGGTTTGCTTAACGTGAACCCAAAACTTGCCTGCACCGAGCTAATGCGTCCGATTTGCCCACCACGGACAAGCTCAAGCATCGCACCAGTCTGCGGCTGGAAGTAGTACGGAAAAGCCTCCAGCAGCATGACGCCGTTCTGCCGCGCCGCCGAAAACATCATCTGCGCCTGCGCCAAGCCCAGGGCGAGTGGCTTTTCACAAAGCACATGCTTGCCGGCCTCGGCTGCTTTGATGGCCCACTCTGCATGCAGGCTGTTCGGCAAGGGCAGGTAAATCACATCAACCGCAGGGTCCAGCAACAAGGCCTCATAGCTCCCGTGGCTGCGCCCGATGCCATGAGCCCTGGCAAATGCCTCGGCTGTGTCAGCGCTGCGGCTAGCCACGGCGACGACATTGGCGTCAGGGCAACCCGAAACATCACGCGCAAACTGCCTAGCAATATTGGCGCACCCCAATATGCCGATGCGCAAGGCAGGCCTGAGCGCGGCCTGGGCGTGCGCGCTCATGCCCGAAGCCCCTGCAGTACGCGGTCTGGTGTGAGCGGCAAGCGCCGGAATCGCACTCCGGTCGCATCAAAAACCGCATTGGCCAGCGCGGCGCCGGTCGGACCTTGGGATGCCTCGCCCGTACCCAAAAATGGTTGCCCAGGACGATCAATCAGCACCACCTCCACCGGTGGCACCTCGGTAAAGGTCAGAATCGGGTAACTGCCCCAGTCCTGCGACAGGACTTGGGTGTCATCCATCTGAACCTCCTCCTTCAGGGTCCAGGACAGGGACTGGATCAGACCACCTTCAATCTGGTTGCTGACACCATCGGGATTGACAATGTGGCCACTGTCGGCGCTGGCCACCGCGCGCAGCACGCGAATACGGCCACTCTGGCGATTGACCTCAACCTCAAGTGCCACCGCGCAGTAGCCAGCAATATTCTTATACTTGGCAAAACCAATGCCGCGGCCGCGGCCAGAAGACTTCCGCCATTGCGACCAGCCGAATTTTTCGGCGGCTCGAACGATGGCATCACGGGCACGCTCGTCCTTCAAAAATCTGAGGCGATAAGCTACCGGGTCCGCGCCGACCGAGTGCGCCAACTCATCCATGAACGATTCAATAGCGAACACATTGGCATAAGCGCCAAGTCCACGGGTCGACGACGCGCGCAAGGGCATCTCGGTGATGAAATGAGTCAGTACGTTGTGCCCCGGAAAATCGTACAGCGCGATGCCATTTCGATCGGCAGCAAAATTGGGCGCCCCACCGTTTTGCGGTTTGGGCATGGGAAAAGGTTTTTCCAAGTACCGGGCAGACAGCAGGTTGCCCGGGTCACCACCCGGGCGCGTGCCGTGCGGGGTCGACCAGAGCGTGAGGTCCCAGTCCAGGACGTTCCCCTGAGCATCGAGACCAGCGCGGGTTTTAATCACCATCGCGGAGCCGTAGGGCTCCCATTGGTGCTCTTGTTCCCGAGAGTACTGCAAGCGTACTGGCGTCCCCGGCACGGCCATTGCCAGCAGAGCGGCGTCGGCCGCGGCGTCATCCGCCAAATTATGGCCGTAGCAGCCAGAGCCCTGGACGTGCTGCATGCGCACCTTGGCCAAGGGCAGACCGAGCATCTTGGCGATGGCCTCCCCGGTTTCAAACACCGACTGACTGTGGGTTTGCACCGTCAGAACGCCATCGGCACCGAGCGTCGCCAGCGCAGCAGAGGTGCCGATCGAGGCGTGCATATGGTAGGGCCGGTAGTAACTGGCTTCGATGGTTCGGGTAACCTGGCCCGGCGTGCTGCGCACTTGCTTTTTGGTCTCAATGATGCGATCCGGCTTGGTCTTGAGCAGCCAGTCAGGCATGCCGTCGGTACCTGGCAGTGCCCTCGGTACCTGCCATTGGCAACTCTGTTGCAGGGCCAGTGCAGCCGCTTGAGCTTGACCTTCACGTGTCGCAATAACCCCCAAAAAGCTGCCGTCTCTCAGCACCTTGATCACGCCGGGCATGCGCGCGATTGGGGCGATGTCCACTGCAATGAGCCGCGCCCCGTAAGTTGGTGGCCGGACAACCTGGCCAAAGGCCATGCCCTTGGGACGCAACTCTTGTACAAACATCGCCTGCCCAAGAATTTTGGGCGTCAAGTCCAACCGCGGCACAGAGCGACCAACAAAGCGATGCTCTCCGAGAGGTTTGGTCTTGACCTGCCCAGTTGCCTCCCGCTGAAGCGACTCGCCAATCAGTAAGTCCCAATAACTGGTCATGGCCCCGGATGCGGCTTGCACCATGCCATCCCGCACACTCAGGCCTGCTGCCGGTTGACCCAGCCGAACTTGCGCCAGACCCAGCAAAATGGCACGTACTTCTGCCGCTGCCTGCCGAACCGCCGTGGCGCAATTGGGCATCGAGAACGAACCGGCGGTTGTGCCTTCGTTTGGCACCAAAGCGGTGTCACCCGACACCACCTTCACGCGCGTCATTTCCACATCGAGTTCATCT
>CANJYY010000396.1 GCA_947479185.1 Caulobacteraceae bacterium | reverse complement strand
GGCAGGGTCGGCCAGCAACCGGTCATAGGCCTCCGGCGCATGGGTGGTCCGGCAATGGAAGACGATATCCGCGCCGTCGACGATCCCGGCGTCGGTCTCGACGAAGGTCGCGGCGGCCACGACGGACAGCCGGCCGGCGTCGTCGGAGGTGCAGGGTCTGATGGTGATCTCGCTCATGCGCGCCTTCTAGCGGCGGCGCTTCAAAGGGGACAGGTTAAGCTGTCCCTCGGGACCGCTTAACCTGTCCCCGCCAGCGAACGAGGGACAGCGCATCAAGTCCCGAGGGACATGATGACCTGTCCCAACCGCGAGGAATTCCCGAACAACCCTCGCCTGAACCGTTAACCAGGACGCCCATCCCGGCGGTTGAAGCCGCGTGCCGAGTCGGCGGCGCGGCCCTAGCGTTCGACCAAGGGGAATTCGCCATGGTCTCGATGGTCGTCTGGGTTGCTTCGCTGTTTTCGGTGCTGCTGTTCCTCGGCTGCGTCTGGCTGAGCCGCGCCGGCTACTGGCGCACGGCGGCGGCGCTGATGGGCGGAATGGCCGCGGCGGGGCTACGTTTCGGCGTCGACATGACGGCCTTTCACTTCGACTGGTGGACCTTCGGCGACACGTCCTATGCGCCGGTCGTGACCTATGCCCCGGTGATGTTCTGGTTCGGCGGGGGGTTGGGCCTCATCGGCTGGCGGATGATCCGCAACTGGGGCGCCGGCGGCGAACTGGGCTTTTTCGCCGGCTTCGTCGCCCTGGGCCTCGGCCGCGACCTGCTGCTGACCATGGGCGCGGGCGCCCTGACGTTCGGCGAGGGGCCCTGGCCGCTGGTCATCGCCGCCGGCTCCTGGCTGGTCATGGCCGTGCTCGTGCAACTGACCATGCAGCTGCTGGTCGGCCCGATCGACGCCGACGCCCTGGCGCCGGAGCGTATCCCCCAGATCGAGGAAGATCCGGATACGGTCTGGTCCTGATCTTCGCGACGCCACGGCTCGCGGCGCGGTGAATCCATCGTCGGCTGGCCTGCGCGTTCATCTGATATCGGGTCAGTCGATGACCGCAGCGCCGCGCGCAAGTCCCGAAACGCCGACGACGGAACCAGCCTTCGCGGCCGCGAATACCCCGCTCTACTCCGTTGAATCGGTCATTTTCATGCCCGGGCCGAGCCGGGCCCTCCGCTGCATCGCAGCATCGGACTTGTAATTCCAGGGCCGCCGGACTAGTCTTCACGCCCCCGGACGTCTGCGCCCGCGGCCGGATATCAACACCTCCCCAGGGCGAACCCGAGCTAATCTCCGAATGGAAAAAGTGCCGATGACCGCCGGGGGCTATGCGTCCCTCGACGAAGAACTGAAGCGTCTCAAGACGCTGGAGCGGCCGAGCGTGATCGCGGCCATCTCCGAAGCGCGTGCGCACGGCGACCTCAGTGAGAACGCCGAGTACCACGCGGCCAAGGAACGTCAGGGCTGGATCGAAGGCCGCATCGCCGAGATCGAGGACAAGATCGCGCGCGCGCAGATCATCGACGTCTCCAGGCTGTCCGGCACCCAGGTCAAGTTCGGCGCCACCGTCACCGTGATCGACGAGGACACCGAGGACGAGGGCCGTTACCAGATCGTCGGCGAGCATGAAGCCGACGTGAAGCAGGGCCGCATCTCGCTCTCCTCCCCGCTGTCGCGCGCGATGATTGGCAAGGAAGTCGGCGAAGTCGTCGAGGTGAACACCCCGGGCGGCGTCAAGGCCTACGAGATCCTCAAGGTGGAGTGGGTGGCCTAGCGCCATCATTCCACCGTCATCGTCGCGCTAGTCGCGAGGACCCATGCACACCCATGATCTGACGGTGTTCACGGGTGGTCGGGACAGGCCCGGCCATGACGAGTATTAGGGCGCCGTGGCGAAACAACCCTCAACACCTCCGCTTGTGATCTGGGCCGTGTCCGACGGGCGCGCCGGCATCGAGGCCCAGGCCGTCGGTCTGGCCGAGGCCGTCGCCCGCCAGCGCAAGGCGACCGTCGTCGTCAAGCGCATCAACTGGAAGGGCCGCCTCGGCCGCCTGCCCTGGTGGCTGACGCTCTTCCCCCGCCGCTGGCTGACCCCCGAGAGCGAATTCGACGCCCCCTGGCCGGATCTGGTCGTGGCCGCCGGCCGCGCCACCCTGCCGCTGTCGATCCGGCTGCGGAAATGGACCGGCGGCAAGACCTTCGTGGTGCAGATCCAGGACCCTCGGGCCCCGGCCGGGCTGTTCGACCTGGTCGTCCCGCCCAACCACGACCGGCTCAAGGGCGACAACATCGTCTCGATCATCGGCGCTCCGCACCGGGTGACGGCGAAGAAGCTGGCCGACGAGTACAAGCGGTTCGCCGCGGCCATCGACCCCCTGCCCCACCCCCGCGCGGCGGTGCTGATCGGCGGCCGGTCCAAGGCCTTCGACCTGTCGCCCGAACGCGCGGCGCAGATCGCCCAGCAGATCCAGCTGCCGCTCGAGCAGGAGGGCGGCTCCCTGCTGATGACCTTCTCGCGCCGCACCCCGCCCCAGGCCCGGGCCCTGCTGACCGCCCGGCTCAAGCACCTGCCCGGCTTCATCTGGGACAACGAGGGCGACAACCCCTACTTCGCCTTCCTCGCCGGGGCGGACTATGTGCTGGTCACCGAGGACTCGGCCAACATGGCCACCGAGGCCGCGGGCACCGGCAAGCCGGTGTTCATCCTCAAGATGGACGGCCAGAGCCTGAAGTTCCGCCTGTTCCACGAGGAGCTGGAAAGCCACGGCGCCGCCCGCCCGTTCGGCGGGGCGTTCCACGGCTGGACCTACGAGCCGCTCGCCGAGACCGATCGGGCGGCGGGGGAAATCCTCAAGCGGATGGACGCGCGAGCGGCCAATTCCTGAACCGTCATCGTCGGACTTGTTCCGACCGTCATCGTCGGACTTGTTCCGACGACCCATGAACGCCATCGTCACCGGCGAAGCGCTTCGATTGCGGCGCCGTGCGCATGGATCCTCGGGATGAACCCGCGGATGACGGAGAACCCGGTTTGATCCTCGCCATCCTCCAGGCCCGCATGAGTTCCACCCGCCTTCCGGGCAAG
>CANJYY010000395.1 GCA_947479185.1 Caulobacteraceae bacterium | reverse complement strand
TGCTCGCGCAGGCCCTCGAACCGTTCGGAGTGGGTGATGCCGCTGCCGGCGGTCATCCAGTTGACCTCGCCCGGCTTGATGACGATGTCGGAGCCGACGCTGTCGCGGTGGGTCATCGCGCCGTTGAACAGGTAGCTCAGGGTCGACAGGCCGATATGCGGATGCGGCCGCACGTCGACGCTGCGCGGGAAGCCGGGCTGAAAGTCGGCCGGGCCCATGCGGTCGAAGAAGATGAACGGCCCGACCATCCGCCGCGCCGCCTGCGGCAGCACCCGCCCCACCTCGAACCCGCCGAGATCGCGCCGGTGCTGGTCGAGGATCAGGTCGATCATGGGGAGCTCCGTCAGGGCAGGGGGATGAACAGAAGTCTGGCCGCGCGCGGCGTGGGGGTCAGCGGCCGGCCCTCGCCATCATAGCCGGCCCAGCCGCTGGAGCCGATCACAACCCCGCCAGAGCCGCCCGCCGCGCCGAGCGACAGGTCGTCCAGGTCGGTCCCGCCCGACGCCAGCACCTCGGCGCCCTGCAGGGTCCGGCAGTCGCGGCTCAGCCGCAGGGCCAGCACGCGCTGGGGCGCGACCCCGTTCTGCGTCGCCAGCAGCCAGACGCCCCCGCCCTTGCGCGGCAACGGCGACAGGCCGTCCGTCCCGGCCAGCGCCACGCCGTCAGTTCCGCCGACCAGAGTGTCCGCGCCGGTCTTCAGGTCGATCCGGTGCAGGCCGGTGGTGTAGTCCGCCACCACCAGGACGCCGCCGCCCGGGCAGACGACCATCCCCTGCGGCGAGGCCATCTCCGTCGAGGTGACGAAGGCCTCCAGCGCCGCGCCGCCGGGCTTCAGGCGATAGAGCGCCGCGCCCACGCTGTCGGACGCATAGACGGTCCCGTCCGGCGCCACCGTCACATCGCCCAGCTGATGCGGCTTGCCGTCGTCGGGCGCGGGGTATCGGGCGAGCACGCGGCCGTCGGACAGCGACAGCTTAAGCAGCCCGGTCCGCCGCGGGCTGCCGGAGCCGGGGATGCCCGGCCCGCTGGCTTCCGCCACCCATAGGGCCCCGCCGCGCCGGTCGACGGCCATGCCGAACAGGCTGCCGGTCTCGGCATCGGGCTGGAAGAAGGGTTTGAGCGATCCGTCTTCGGTCGTCTGGACGATGGCGCGGGCCGTCACCGAGCTGATCAGCCAGCCGTCATCGACCGCGGCCACGCCTTCCCAGATGTCGCCCGCCTTGCCCGGCTGGATGACCTCGAACGGCTCGCCCTTCGGCGCGGCGTTGGCCGTCAGCCGCGCGGCCACCGGCGCGAAGCCGGGCAGCAGGGTCAGCGGTTTGAGGGCGGGGTCCTGGGCCAGATCGCCGGCCATGCCGAGATCGGCGTAGGTCCTGAGCCGGGCGAGGGCCTCATCGGGCTTGCCGGCGGCGCCTTCGACCCGCGCCAGCCGCAGAAGCGTTCCGGGTGAGGCCGGATAGAGCGCCAGGGCGGCCTCAAGCCGCGTCTCGGCCCCCGCGAGGTCGCCGGCCCGGGTTGCGGCGGCGGCCTCGGCCCGCAGCCGCTGGTACTGCGCCAGCCGTCCCTCGGGCGCGGCGGCGGCGATGAGCAGAAGAGCGGCCAGCGCCGCCCCGAGGGTCTTACCCGTGCGGGCTGACATAGGGGCTGACCATGCCCAGCGGCACGGCGGTGGTGTTCTTGACGCCGCGGATGACGATGCGGCTTTCTATGTTCGACACCAGGCCCAGCGACAGGATCTTGTCGCGCAGGAAGTCGTCGAAGGCGTGCATGTCGCGGGTGACGATGCGCAGCTCGTAGTCCGCCGCGCCGGTCACGGTGGCGCACTGCACCACCTCGGCCCACTTGATCACATTGTTCTCGAACTGCTCGAGGTTCTCCTTGGTGGGCAGGGACAGCTTCACGGTGCAGTAGACCTCGAAGCCGAGGCCCAGCTGTTCGCGATCGAGGATGGTCACCCGGCGCTGGATGATGCCGGCGTCCTCGAGCCGCTTGATCCGCCGCCAGCAGGGGCTGGAGGACAGACCGACGCGTTCGGCGATCTCGGCAACCGACAGGCTCGCGTCGTGTTGGATGAGATCGAGAATCTTTGCGTCAACCGCGTCTAGCTGCTCTGCCAAACCTTTTTCCCCCAATATGCCGTTCCGCGCCCTGATCGTGCCGAACTGCACGGTGAAAGGGGCACGGCTTTGGCAAGCAATTTCGCCGCGCTTGTATGATCTTGCAAGCCGAACCGACCCCGTCACAGGAAAGATTTTTCAATGCGCCACGACAATGTGACGCTAGACGACAAATATCTGCTCGAAAACGGTCGTGCGTACATTACCGGCGTGCAGGCATTGATCCGTGTCATGCTGGACCGTCGCCGCCTCGATTTGCGCGATGGCCTGAATACGGCGGGGTTCGTTTCCGGCTATCGCGGCTCGCCGCTCGGCGGTCTGGACCAGCAGGCGGGCCGCGCCGGCAAACTGCTCGCGAGCCATGAGATCGTCTTCAAGGAAGGTCTCAACGAGGACCTCGCCGCGACGGCGGTCTGGGGCAGCCAGCAGGCCAACCTGTTCCCGGGCGCGAAGTTCGATGGCGTCAGCGCCATGTGGTACGGCAAGGCTCCGGGCGTCGACCGGACAGGCGACGTGTTCAAGCACGCCAACTTCGCCGGCACGACGCCGAAGGGCGGCGTCATCGCCGTCGCCGGCGACGACCACAACTGCAAGTCCTCGACCCTGCCGTCGCAGTCGGAATACGCCTTCCAGGACTTCGAGATGCCGGTGCTCTCGCCGGCCGACGTGCAGGAGGTGCTCGACTACGGCCTGCTCGGCCTCTCAATGTCGCGCTTCAGCGGCCTGTGGGTCGGGCTGATCGCGCTGGCCGACACCATGGACAGCGGCGTGACCATCGATGTCTCGCTCGACCGCCACAAGCACGTCACGCCCGACAATTTCGCCCTGCCGCCCGGCGGCCTGCACATCCGGCTGAAGGACCAGCCGATGGACAAGGAACAGCGCCTCCGCAACTACCGCATCCCCGCGGCCCTGGCCTTCGCCCGCGCCAACGGCATTGACCGCGTCGCCCTGGCGGCCCCGCGACCGCGTC
>CANJYY010000394.1 GCA_947479185.1 Caulobacteraceae bacterium | reverse complement strand
TCAGGTCGTGCAGGGTGACGACCACGGCCGCGCCTCGCGCCGCCTCGGCCCGCAGCAGTTCGAGGGTCATCAGCTGGGCGTCGGGGTCGAGGCCGGCGGCGGGTTCGTCGGCGACCAGCAGCGGGGCGCGGGTGGCCAGCAGGCGCGCGAGCAGCACCCTCGCCCGTTCGCCGCCGGACATCTCCAGCACGCCGCGCGTCTCGAAGCCGCCGAGGCCCACGCGGGCGAGGCAGGTCTGCGCCACCTCGCGGGCCGAGGCGGGCGACAGGTCCGGCGCGCCCAGCGCCACGATGTCGAGCGAGGCCAGGTTCCAGCCGACGCGCCGCTCCTGCGGCAGGTAGCCGACCAGCCGGGCGCGGGCAGGTTCGGGGATGGCGTCGACCGGCCGGCCGGACAGGGCGGCGGTCCCGCTGTCCCGCCGCAGCAGGCCGAGGCCCGCGCGGATCAGGGTCGTCTTGCCCGAGCCGTTGGGACCGATCACCCCGACCATCTCGCCCGGCTGGACAGTCAGGCCGGCGCCCCGCAGCGCCGGACGGCCGCCCTGGCGCACCACGAGGTCCTGGAGGTCCCAGGCCGGGGTCACGCGCGCCAGCTCCGCGCCGCGCGCCAGGCCACCAGCGCGAACAGCGGCGCGCCGAACAGGGCCGTGACCACGCCGAGCTTGAGCTCCTGCTCGGTCGGGATGACCCGGGCGGCCAGATCGGCCAGCACCAGCAGGCCGGCGCCCGCGAGGGCCGAGGGCAGCAGGGTCTTGCCCGGATCGTCACCAGCGAAGCGGCGCACCAGATGCGGCGCGGCCAGGCCGACGAAGCCGATGATGCCGGCCGCCGCCACCGAGGCCCCGGCCAGCAGCGCCGCGCCGCCGACCGCCGCGGCCCTGAGGCGCGCCATCGGCAGGCCGGACAGGGCGGCCGTCTCCTCGCCGAGCGTCAGCATGGTCAGGCCGCGCGCCGACCAGGCCACCAGCAGGGCCCCGATCGCGGCGGGGATCGCCGTGCTGATCAGGTCCGGCCAGTCGCGATTGGCCACCGACCCGAGCATCCAGGACAGCACCTCGGCCGTGGTCACCGGCGAGGGCGAGAGGTTGTAGACCAGCGAGCTGAGCGCCCCGGCGAAGGCCGAGATCGACACGCCCAGCAGGATCAGCGTCTCCGGTTCGCGGAAGCGGGCGGCCAGGGCCACGACCAGCGCCCCGGCGACCAGCGCCCCGGCGAGGGCCGACAGCTCGATGGCGCCCGGAATCGCGGCGAGGCCGAGCGCGATGGCCATGCCGGCGCCGAGTCCCGCGCTGGCCGAGACGCCGAGCACGCCCGGATCGGCCAGGGGATTGCGCAACAGCCCCTGCAGCGCCGCGCCGGACAGGCCCAGCGCCGCGCCGATCAGGGCGGCCATGCAGGCGCGCGGCGCGCGGATGGTCCAGAGGATCTCGCCCGGCGCCGAGCCTGGCCGGGTCAGGGCCGTCCAGTAGTCGCCCGGCCGCAGCGGCGTCTCGCCGACCAGCACGGCGACCACCACCGCCGCCAGCAGCAGCAGCGTCAGGATCAGCAGGCCCCGCCCCCGGCTCATCGCGGCGCCGCCCGGGCCAGCAGTTCGGCCCCGTCGGCCGCGAACCAGGCGGGGCAGCCGAGGATCGCGGACGGCAGAGAGGCGGCCGTGCGGCCGGCCAGCCGCTTGCGCAGGGCGGCGTGGCGTCCCGGGCCCCAGCGCTGCATCGCGACGGCGAAGGTGTCGAAGAAGCCGAGCACGAAGGCGCGCGGCGGCGTCATCACCAGCCGCTCCAGCGGGATCGGCTTCCAGGTCGAGCCGGTCGCCAGATTGGTCAGGCCGGCGCCGCGCATCATCGCGTCAACCAGACTGCCCGGACCGGTGGTGAAGCCCGTGGGCGTGAAATAGAGCGCCGGCGCGCCCTTCCAGGCGCCGTCGGCCCGCGCCAGCTTGGCGTCCATCCGCGCGACCAGCGCCTCGCCGGCCGCCGGCTGGCCGAGGGCGGCCGAAACCGTCCGAACATTGGCCCGCACGGCATTGAAATCCGTGGCTTCCTCGATCTTCACCGTGCGCACGCCCCGCCGCGCCAGCGTGCTCTCCAGCCGGGCGTCGCCGCCCCAGTAGCGCACCACGATGTCGGGACCGACGGCCAGCACGGACTCGGCGGTCGCCCGCCGCACCGGAAGGCCGATGGCCCGGGCGCGCAGGTAGCTGTCAGGATCATCGGCCCGGGCCGACAGGCCGACGATCGTGTCCCGGGGGGCCAGGGCCAGCACATACTGGTCAGCGCAGCTGTCGAGCGACATCACCGTCGGCGCCGCCGCCGCCTCACCGGCGAACGCCAGCACCGCCAGGGCGGCGGTCACAGCTGGCGCCCGGATCATCGGTTCAGTCCGTCACAAGGCCGTGGAACAGTCCGTCCAGCAGGACCCCGCGCAGCTCGTCGGTCGGGGACCAGTGGAAGGTCGGCTTGGTCAGCAGCAGCGCCACCAGGCCATGGCAGGCGGCCCACATCGCCTGGGCCGCGCTCTCGACCGTGCCGGTGCGCAGCCGGCCGGAGGCGCCGATCTCGCGCACCGCGCCGAGAAACTTGTCGTAGCAGCTGTCGCCGAGCGCCTCGGTGGCCGCCTGCTTGTCGTCCGACAGCACGCCGCTGTGGCCGCAGAAAACCAGCTGGTAGGCGTTCGGGTTCTCGAGCGCGAAGGTAATATAGGCGTCAAGCATCAACCGCACGCGCGCCACGGCGTCGATCGGCCGGACGGCGATCTCGCTGTTCTGCTTCAGCAGCACCGCGATGGCGCTGTCGCAGATCTCCAGCAGGATCTCGTCCTTGTCGCGGAAGTGCATGTACAGCGCGGTCGAGGACACGCCGACCTCGTCGGCGATCTTGCGGATCGTCGCGCCCTGGTAGCCTTCCGCGATGAAGATTCTTTCGGCCGCCTGAAGGATTTCCCCCCTGCGCATATGGCCGTCGCCCTTGGGCTTACGCGCCGATCGTTGCGGCTTCTTCAAGGTCGTCGTCACTCGACTCGCCTTCCCCTGGGTTCCCCGACCTCTACTAAACGGCAATCACCCAGAGGCCGCAAGGCGCGTGGCCGTAGCGACCG
>CANJYY010000393.1 GCA_947479185.1 Caulobacteraceae bacterium | reverse complement strand
GGTGTCGGCTGGTTGAAGTAGGGCACGCCAAGTCCGCCGCCCAGATCAAGGCGTTCGACCGACAGCCCCTCGGCCTTCAGGCGCTCGACCAGACCGCGCATCTTGGCGAAGGCGGCCTCCATGGGCGCCAAGTCGGTGATCTGGCTGCCGATGTGGCAGGCGACGCCGGCGGGCCGGACGCCGGCCATGTTGGAAGCGTTGGCGTAGAGCCGCTCGGCCTCGGAGAAGCTGACCCCGAACTTGTTGTCGGCCTTGCCGGTGGCGATCTTGGCGTGGCCGCCGGCGGCGACGTCCGGATTGACCCGGAAGACGATCGGCGCGCGCAGGCCGAGGCTCTCGGCCACCTGCGCCACCAGCTTCAGTTCCGGCTCGGACTCGACGTTGATCTCCGAGACGCCCGCGGTCAGCGCGAATTCGATCTCGCGCCGCGTCTTGCCGACGCCGGAGAAGACGATCCGCTCGCCGGGGATGCCGGCGGCCAGCGCCCGGCGGATCTCGCCCTCGGAGACGGTGTCCGCCCCCGCGCCGAAATTGCCGAGGGTCCGCAGCACCGAGACGTTGCCGTTGGCCTTGACCGCATAGGCGACCAGCGGATCGCCGAGGCCTGCGTCGACCAGGGCGTCACGGAACACCGTGTAGTGCCGCTCCAGCGTGGCGCGGGAATAGACGTAGACCGGCGTACCCACGGCCTCCGCGATCCGGGAGAGGGGCGTGTCCTCGCAATGGAGCTCGCCGCCCCGGACCTCGAAGTGATTCACGTTGCGTCCGGATTACTTGGGATTTGAGCCGGGGATCGGCGCTTCGGCCGGCGTGCGCCGGTCGATGGCCGGGTCCATGACGGTGCGGTTGGTCGCCGCGCGCGGCTCGGGACCGCCCGGGCCCGGACGCTGCAGCTCGCCCAGACGGCCGCAGCCGGCCAGCGCCACACCCGCCAGGGCGACGATAAGGATCAGGGACTTGGCTTTCATCGCAGCACATCCTTCCAGCGCTTGATCTGTGACCGCACCTGGTCGGGCGCCGTTCCGCCGTAGCTTACGCGGCTTGCGGACGAGGCGGCAGGGGTCAGAACCTTGAAAACGTCTTCGCTGATGCCCTGGTTCAGCGCCTGCAGCTCGGCCAGCGGCAGGTCGGCCAGATCGACGCCCAGCTGCTCGGCCCGTTTGACCGCCGCGCCCGTCACATGGTGGGCGTCGCGGAACGGCAGGTCGAGCTCGCGCACCAGCCAGTCGGCGAGGTCCGTGGCGGTCGAGAAGCCGGCCCCGGCTGCGGCGGCCATCCGCTCGGTGTTGGGCTCGAGGTCGGTGATCATGCCGGTCATCGCCAGCAGCGAGAGCTCCAGCGCGTCGAACGCCTCGAAGGTCGGGACCTTGTCCTCCTGCATGTCCTTCGAATAGGCCAGCGGCAGGCCTTTCATGACCACCGTCAGGCTGGTCAGGGAGCCGAGGATCCGCCCGACCTTGGCCCGGATCAGCTCGGCCGCGTCGGGGTTCTTCTTCTGCGGCATGATCGAGCTGCCGGTGGTGAAGGCGTCGCTCAGCCGGATGAAGCCGAACTGCGGCGTCATCCACAGCACGATCTCCTCGGCCAGCCGCGACAGGTGGGTCGCGGCGATGCTGGCCGCCGACAGGGCCTCCAGCGCGAAGTCGCGGGCCGAGACGCTGTCCAGCGAATTGGCCGTCGGCCGGTCGAAGCCCAGCGCTTTGGCGGTCATCTCGCGATCGATGGGGAAGGGCGACCCGGCCAGGGCCGCGGCGCCCAGCGGGCATTCGTTCATCCGCGCCCGCGCGTCCCGGAAGCGGCTGGCGTCGCGGCCGAACATCTCGACATAGGCCATCAGATGGTGGCCCAGCGTCACCGGCTGGGCCGGCTGCAGATGTGTGAAGCCCGGCATCAGCGTGTCGGCATGCGCCGCGGCCTTGCCGATCAGCGCCTGCTGCAGGCCTTCCAGCTGCGCCGCCGAGCGGTCGCAGGCCTCGCGCACCCACAGGCGGAAATCGAGCGCCACCTGGTCATTGCGCGAGCGGGCGGTGTGCAGCCGGCCGGCCACCGGGCCGATCAGCTCGCGCAGCCGCGCCTCCACGTTCATGTGGATGTCCTCGAACTCGTCGCGGAACGGGAAGGTCCCGGCGGCCATCTCCTCGGCGATCGCCGCGAGGCCGCGCTGGATTTCGGCGGCGTCCCCGCTAGATATAACGCCTGTCTTCGCCAGCATGGCGGCGTGGGCCTGCGATCCGGCGATGTCCTGGCTCGCCAGGCGCTTGTCGAAGCCGATGGAGACGTTGATCGCCTGCATCAGGGCGTTGGGGCTCGCCGAGAACCGACCGCCCCACATCGCCTGTCCAGCACCGGCCTTATTCGAGGATTTGTCAGTCATATGAGCGAAGTCCAGCCGGCGAAACCCAGGCCCGACCTGTTGAAGTGGGCCATCCGGGGCGCCGCCCTGATCGGCGTCGCGGCGGTTCTATACGTCATCGTCAGCGCCTCCATCAAACCCAAGAGCGACGCGGACTTGCGACAGTTTGCCAAGGGCGAGCTGGTCAAGCTGGTGGTGCCGTCCGCGCCGACCCCGACGCCGACCGCCGGCTTCACCGACGCCGACGGCAAGCCCATGACCCTGGCCGACTTCAAGGGCCAGATCGTGGTGGTCAATCTGTGGGCCACCTGGTGCGCGCCCTGCCGTCTTGAGATGCCTACGCTGGCCAAGCTGGCCGCCGCCTACCAGACCCAGCCGGTGCAGGTCGTGGCCATCAGCGTCGACCGCGACGCCGACCTGAAGCTGGCGAAGGACGACATCGCGAAGAACGCGCCGCTCAAGCTCTACCGCGACCCGGGCTACAAGTTCGCCTTCGGCCTCAAGCCGACGGCCGCCGGCTTCCCGACCACGATCATCTTCGACAAACAGGGCCGCGAACGCGCCCGCCTCAGCGGCGGCGCCGACTGGAACGGCAAGGAAGCCCGCGCGCTGATCGAGGCGCTGCTGAAGGAGTAGGGCATTCGGGACAGACACCAAGGTGTCTGTCCCGCCCCCCTTCCGTCATCGTCGGACTTGTTCAGACGATCCAGGCGTGGCCTGCCAATAGAGTCAGGCGCGGCGCCAAGACTGGCCTTCCT
>CANJYY010000392.1 GCA_947479185.1 Caulobacteraceae bacterium | reverse complement strand
GCCCACGCCCCGCCCGCCGGTCGTCGCCACGCCGGCGCCCAAGGGCCTGACCCCGGCCCAGGAAGCCTCCGTCGCCGAACGGCGCAAGGCGGCCCAGGCCGCCGTCGACGTCCGGCGCGCCAAGGCCATCGCCGACTCCGAAGCGGCCCGCCTCGCCCGGATCAAGGCCGCCGCCGACAAGGCCGCGGCCGACGCGGCGCGCCCCGCGGACAAATAGGACGGCGACAGGATTCCAGGCGGATCTGAAAAAGACGGGACGGCGCCGGGGTCCTTGACGCCGTCCCGAGTTGAGCAAGACAGGAAATGCGTTGCTAAACGAAACCTACATCGGGTTCGTCCCGAAAGGCAACCCTCTTGCTTTCCCCTAACGGAAACCGCAAATTGGGATCATGGGCCGTACAGCAGACTATTCGCACCAGAGCTGCGGCATCGCCGCCACCCTTGAGGTCGTCGGCGATCCCTGGACGCTGCTGATCCTGCGCGACGCGTTTCGCGGCGTTCGCCGCTTCGAGCAGTGGCAGGAACACCTCGGCGTCGCCCGCAATGTGCTGGCCGCCCGGCTGAAGAGCCTGGTGGCGCACGGCGTGCTTGAGCCCCGCCGCTATTCCGAGCGTCCGCCGCGCCAGGAGTACCTGCTGACTGAAAAGGGCCGCGCCCTGCAGCCGGTGCTGCTGACCATGCTCGACTGGGGCAACCGGCACGTCTACGGCGACAACCCGCCGGTGCAGTTCATCCACGACCACTGCGGCCACGCCTTCTCGCCGAAGCTGGTCTGCGAACACTGCAACGAGGGCCTGATCCCCGGCGACCTGCGGCGGTCCGAGCAGAACGACGGCGCCCTGACTGTCGGCGAGGCGCTGGCGAAGTCAGACCCGGTCTGAGCCGCCCGGGCCGGTCGCCACGAATTGGGTCGCGACCGGACCGGAACAGGCGTAGAACGTCGGTATCGCTGACTGGTGGCTTTTCCCTGGCGTCGGCGGCTGAGGGCCCAATGCCCCCGCCTGGTCCCGTCAGGCGTCCCCTCGATGCATGTCTTCACCTTCTTCCTCTGCCAGCCGGACGGCGGGGCCGCGTCGTTCGAGGCCAGTCCCTTGGCCAGCGACCAGGACGCCGTGGCGCGATCGCGCATGCTGCTGGGCGACCATCCCAGCGCGTCGATGGTCAGCGTCTGGGACGGAGAACGGCCGGTGCACCAGGAATGGCGCTGCGACCAGTTCCTCCCCGGCCCCGGCTTCACGCGGGGCCGGCCGGTCGGCGGACCGCGCGATGTCTGCGAGCAGTGCGCCAGTCCCGGTTGCGCGGCCGCCGGACGGCGAGAACATGGACTGGCGGCGGCGCCCGCCGCGGCCTGCGCGCGCCCCATTTCTCCCGGCGCCTTCTCCCGCTAGCATCGGCCCTAGAGACACGGGAGATGCTTCGATGAACGATCTGGCTTCAGCCGGGGTGGTTACCCACATCCTGACCCGCGACCGGGCCGCGTCGAAGGCCTGGTACATGCAGACCCTCGGCCTGCCGCTCCAGGAGGACGACGACTACGGCTGCGCCCTGACGATGAACGGCGCCACCCTGCGGATCACCCAGATCGACGACCATCAGGCCGGAATGCACCCGGTGCTCGGCTGGCAGGTCGACGACATCGCCGCTACGATCCAGGGGCTGAACGCGAAGGGGGTGACCATGACGATCTACGAAGGCTACGGCATGGACGCCCTGGGCATCTGGACCGCGCCCGACGGCAAGTCGAAGCTCGCCTGGTTCGCCGATCCGGACGGCAACGTCCTGGGTCTGTCGCAGGACTGACCGGGAGGGCCGTTTCCATGCACAAGGGATCCTGCCTCTGTGGCGCCGTGCGTTTCGAGGTCGAGGGCGAACTGCCCGCGCCGGACGGCTGCCACTGCACGAAGTGCCGCAAGACGTCGGGGCACTTCTTCGCCTCGACCGACCTGCCGGAGTCGGCGGTGACGATCCACGGCGCGGACCGGGTGACCTGGTTCCAGTCGTCGGAGAAGGTGCGCCGCGGCTTCTGCGCGACCTGCGGCTCGGCGCTGTTCTGGAAGCCGGTCCACCATCCATGGATCGCCATCGCCATGGGCGCCTTCGACAGCCCCACCGGCACGCGGATGAGCAAGCACATCTTCGTCGCCGACAAGGGCGACTACTACGACATCGCCGACGGCCTGCCGCAGAACCCGCAGTAGGGGCCATCTCAGCCCGGATCGGCGCCGTTCTGGTTGCTCCCCCCCGGGGGAGCTGTCAGCCCGCAGGGCTGACTGAGCGGGAGCGCCCCCCCTCCGTCCCGGCTTCGCCGGGCCACCTCCCCCCGGGGGGAGGCACTCCGCCAGCGTCGATCTGAAGTCGACCTTCTATTGACTCCCTGACATGCGTCAGTTATTTCTGACACATGAAATCGAACGCGCCACCGACGGGAGATCAGCTGCTGGCCATGCTGGCGGCGCTGGCCAGCCCGCACCGGCTGCGGATCATCGCCGCGCTGCAGGCCGGCGGGCGCAACTACATCAGCGCCCTGGCGCGGGAGCTCGGCATCAGCCGGCCGCTGCTGCATCTGCATCTGCAGAAGCTCGAGGACGCCGGCCTGGTGACCAGCCAGCTGGAGCTGTCCGTCGACGGCAAGGCGCTCAACTATTTCGAGGTCGCCGACTTCGCCCTTCACCTGACGCCCGCCGCCATCGGCGACGCGGCGCGCACCCTCACGAACAAACTCGACACGTAAAGGCCAAGCCCATGTCCGCCACCCTCTACCTGACGACCATCTGCCTGCCGCTCGTGACCCTGCTGGCGATCTTCGGCATGCGCTACTACGCCCAGATCCAGCAGGCGAAAGCCAAACTGGTCAGTGACGCCGCCCTGGCCGCCATCGAGAGCCGCCTGGCGGCGATCGAGAAGATCCTCAAGGACGTCGGCTAACCCCCGCCCCCTACCCCTCTCCCATCTCTGCAAGGAATTCCCGGCATGACCCAGGTCTCGCTGCTGCGCCTCTATGCCCTCAGGGCCGCCTATCTGTTGATGTCCGTCGGTCTCGGCCTGACCATCTGGCCGGGCATCCTGCATCCCGAAAAGCCCTGGCCGCTGATGTATGGCGTGGTCCAGTGCGTGCTGGCGGCGGT
>CANJYY010000391.1 GCA_947479185.1 Caulobacteraceae bacterium | reverse complement strand
GACCAGTCGGGTGACGGAGGGTTGAAGCTCCTTTGGAATACGGGCCCGCGCCGGCTTGGCGTCACGCCACCCCGCCAGCACCCGCCCCTCGGCGTCGAGGACATAGACCTGGGCGACGCTGCAGCTTGTGGTCAGATACTGGCCGATGTTGGTGTCGGCCCAGGCAGCGTCGAAGCGGTTGTCGAGATGAGCAATCGCATCGTCCCAAACGGTGTTGGGGCTGATGCAACTGCGCAGTGCGCCGTCCTTCAGCTTCAGGCCGTTCTCGACGAGTTGCTCCTCGTGGCGAGCCGACAGGCCGTCGATACTGTTGGCCGCGGCGATCAGACCGCCGACGAGCGCGAGAATCGCCAGACCGGCGGCCGCGATGATCGCCGCCGCGCCGGCGCGGCTTCCGCGATCCTGCCGTCTGGAATGCAACGCCGGCTTCACCACACCTGGCGCTCCACGATGGTCGACGGCCCCCACGGCGTCGACGTCGGGCGAATACTAAGTCGGCAATAGCTCCGCCCGGGTTTACCCGTTCCGGGCCCGCATGCCGGAACCGCCCTCGCCGCCCGGGGTTCTCCTTGCTTGTCCAGTACAGGGAGTACCGTCATGTCCACCGACATCAACGACCGCGCCGACGTCGAGAAACGCCTCTGGCACGAGATCAAGCACAGCCGCACCGTGATGCTGGGCGCCCATACCCATCCGCTGCAGCACTTCCAGCCGATGACCGCCTTTCATGAGCCCGAGACGGGCCAGGTGTGGTTCTTCACCCGCAGCGACACCGATCTCGCCCGCTCGATCGCCGAGGGCAAGCCGGCGATGATGGTCGTGCAGACCAAGGACTTCCAGGCCTGCGTCGGCGGCGAGCTGACGCTGCAGCACGATGCGGCCCGGATCGAGAAATACTGGAACCCGATGGTCGCGGCCTGGTACCCGCAGGGCAAGGCCGACCCGGCGCTGACCCTGCTGTGCCTCGACGTCAGCGACGCCCAGGTGTGGATCAGCGACGCCGGTCCGGTGAAGGTCGCCTGGGAAGTCGCCAAGGCCAACGCCACCGGCGCGACGCCGGACCTCGGCGCCAGCCGGCGGATTGATCTGAACTAGCCCTTCTTCACGAACCGCTCCGGCGCGCGCCGGCCGCCCTGGCGCTCGAGCATCCAGCCCGGATACTCGGGCGGCAGGGCCGAGGCCTTGTCGAGGGCCGCGATCTCGTCCGCCGTCAGCGCGATATCGGCGGCGGCGAGGTTGTCGTCCAGCTGCTCGACCGTCTTTGCCCCGATGATGACCGTGGTGACGAACGGCTTGGCGAGGACGTAGGCGAGCGCGATGCGGGCCACCGAGACGCCGCGGGCGTCGGCGATCAACTTCATGGCGTCGACGCAGTCCCAGGCGCGGTCGCGGTTGACCGGCGGGAAGTCGAAGCTGACCCGGCGCGCGCCGTTGGGGCCGGCCCCGTCGCGGGTGAACTTGCCCGACAGCAGGCCGCCGGCCATCGGCGACCAGACCATCAGCCCCATGCCCTGGTCCTGCAGCATCGGCACGACCTCGCGCTCGAGGTCGCGGCCGGCGATGGAGTAGTAGGCCTGCACCGTCTCGAAGCGGGCGTAACCGCGCGCGTCGGCGATGCCGTGCGCCTTCATCATCTTCCAGGCCGGCCAGTTGGAGCAGCCGACGTAGCGCACGAGACCCTGGCTAACGAGGTCGTCGAGCGCCCGCAGCGTCTCCTCGACCGGGGTCACCGGGTCATTGGCGTGGATCTGGTAGAGGTCGATGTAGTCGAGCTGCATCCGGTCGAGGCTGGCCCGCACCGCGTCCATGATGTGGCCGCGCGAGGCGCCCTTGTCGTTGGGGCCCGGGCCCATTTCGCCGAAGCATTTGGTGGCGATGACCACGTCGCTGCGCTTGACGCCGAGGTTGCGCAGGGCGGCGCCGACCATCTGTTCCGACTGGCCGGCGGAATAGACGTCCGCCGTGTCGATGAAGTTGACCCCGCTGGCCAGGGCCCGGCCGATCATGTCGTCGACACCCTGCTGGTCGACCGCGCCGATCGCGCCCCACATGCCCGTGGCCTCGCCGGCGAAGGTCATGGCCCCCAGGCAAATCTCCGACACATAGAGGCCGGTCCGGCCGAGCTGACGGTACTTCATGACGAGAGTCTCCCTTTCCTGGTCCCATCCTAGAGAGGGAGACGGGGGTCACAAGCCGCCGTTTGAAAGGATGCTCCCCCATTGGGGGAGCTGTCGGCCAAGCCGAGTGAGGGGGGGCGAAATCTGAGCGGACCCCCTCCGTCGCTGCTGCGCAGCGCCACCTCCCCCGAGGGGGGAGGATCCACATCTAAGCCGCCGCGCGCGCCTTCTGGGCCGCCTCCTCGGCCTTGCGGCCATTGAGCTCGACCATGTGGTCGAAGATCGCTTCGAAGGTCCCCAGGCCCTGGGTCATCGCGCGCAGGTCGAGGATGAAGTCCTGCCGCTCGTCGTGCGGCATGTAGACCTCGATACTGTCCCAGCCCGGCCAGTCCGGGCGGGCGTCGAAGCCCAGCATCCGCCCGCGCCGGTTGGCGATCGAGGAGCTGATGCGGGCCGTCGCCGCGTTCGGGGCATGGATGACCAGCTTCTCGATCGGCTCGAGCAGGATCGATCCGGCCTGGGCCAGGCCCTCCTGCATGCCGATGCGGCCGGCCGTGCGGAAGGCCATTTCCGAGGAGTCGACGGCGTGGAACGAGCCGTCCGTCAGGGTCACGGCCACATCGACCACCGGGAAGCCCAGCGGCCCGCGCTCCAGGGCGTCGCGCACCCCCTGCTCGACGGCCGGGATCCACTGCTTGGGCACCACGCCGCCGGTGATCCGGTCATCGAAGCGGAAGCCCTCGCCGCGGGCCAGGGGCCGGATTTCCAGCAGCGTGTCGCCGAACTGGCCGTGGCCGCCGGACTGCTTCTTGTGCCGCCCGCGCTGGGTGACCGCCTTGCGGATCGTCTCGCGGTAGGGCGTCGCCGGGATGTGGCTGGTGACCTCGACCTGGTAGCGGCGTTTCAGCCGGTCGAGCGCGATGCGCAGGTGGCTCTCGCCCTGGCCGCCGAGGCGCATCTCGTGCAGCGCGCCGTCCTGGGTCAGGCGCAGGCCGGGGTCCTCTTCCAGCAGTTTCTGCAAG
>CANJYY010000390.1 GCA_947479185.1 Caulobacteraceae bacterium | reverse complement strand
GCAAAAATAATTGTAGACGCCCAGAATAAAGTGCGCAAAGAAATTTCAAGTGAATTACATGATAATATTAATCAGTTATTAGGGGCTTCAAAAATGTACATTGAGATGGCCCGTAATGATGACAGGAATCGTATTTATTTGATGGATGAATCAAAGAGAATACTTGAAATGGGTATTTCTGAAATACGAGATTTAAGTCATAATCTCTATTCTATTTTTATTAAAAATATAGATCTCGAAGAGGCGTTATTTAGGTTGATAGATACTTTGGAAAAATTAAATACATTTACTATTACACACAATATTCATTTAGAAAATTTAAAAGCCCATCTTTCCGCTGAGTCCCAACATTCAATATTTAGAATTTTTCAGGAATTGATAAATAATATAGTAATGTATTCAAAGGCAACATCAGTCAATATTGAGGTTGTAATGGATAATGCTAATTTGATTTTAAGCGTGAGTGATGATGGTGTTGGATTTGATTTGGAAAATACCAGAAAAGGGCTTGGATTTATTAGTATTATGAATCGTATTTCAAATCTTTACGGTACATACAAAGTCATTGCAAGTCCGGGAAAAGGTTGCCAGTGGAATGCAACAATCCCGTTATCAGAGATTTTGGAAGTGAGTATGTGATTTGAGAGCTACAGTTTTTTAGCGTATAGCAGCATTAGCAAAAATATGTACGGTATAGTTAACAAAGTCATTGAAGACCTTTTACTCACAAATTTTGGGCAGGCAAAACGGAACTAAATAAAGGAACGAAGTACAATTAATTTTCCTTTTTTTATAGCAGGATCATTTTAATATGTTCTGAAATTAAGGATCCTGAATTTAAAGTGACGGATGTTGAAGACAATAATTTAGAATTACACTATATTTCAAAAAAGGTAGGATTAATTGAATTTGTACGAGGACTATTAAGTAGTTTGGAGAAACTATACAATACTCTGGTAACTTTAGAACTTCTTCAAACAAGGGATGAATGGGCTATGCATGAAATATTTTAAGTAAGTTGAAACTAAAATGGATACAAAAGATTTTATATTCAATAAGGATCAGTTTAACCGATTATTCCCATTTTATATATTGGTTGATAAAAATTTGCTGCTGCAATCATGTGGAGAAACGCTTAGGAAAATTTACCCCGAAATTGAAAGCAATTTATTTTTAGAAAATTTTATTATAAGTAGCCCCCAATTAGTATCTGTTGATTTTTTGACTTTAAAATCGTTGCAAGGACACTTAGTTGAAATTGAATATTTAAATGCGCCCAAAATTATATTAAGAGCCCAGATAGAATTTTTGCAGGAGACCGGCGATCTTTTGTTTATAGGTTCTCCATTGTTCAATTCTGTAGAACAAATCACAGAATACAATCTTAGACTTACTGATTTTGCCTTTCGTGACTCTACTATAGACTTTCTGCAGGGTTTAAAAACAAAATCTATTTCTAACGATGAGCCTAAAGAGTTGTTGGTTATGCGAAGTGCCCCCCAAGTAATTTTAAATAATGAAAAGTCGGATCAGGAACCCCTTACATTGCTAGAAAGTGCAAATGAAAATGGCGGGGTTATAAAAGAAAAAATAGCTGGAAAGCCTTTAAAGCCAAATGGTAATCAAACAGATATCGGTAAAATAAAAAATACAGCCCTTGATATTAATACTACAGTAAAAAGACTTTCTACATTAATTGCCAATATGAATGCCGGTGTATTACTGGAAGATGAAACAAGACATATTGTACTTACCAATCAGATGTTTTGTGACCTTTTTCAAATTCCGTTTTCACCTGAGCAAATGGTTGGGACTGAATGTGAAAATACAGCAGATCAAAATAAAAATTTATTTAAAGATCCAAATTTATTTGTTTCAAGAATTGAGAAGATTTTGCATTTAAAAGAATTGGTTCAAAATGAAGTTATTGAAATGCTAGACGGAAAAGTATTAGAAAGAGACTTTATACCAATAAAAAGTGGGGATCAATACTTTGGCCATTTGTGGAAATATATTGATGTTACAGACCGTGAAATTTCTGCAAGAGCCCTCCGAATAAATGAAGAGAAATACCGGAGTATCATCACCAATATGAATTTAGGTCTTCTGGAAGTAGACTTAGAAGATCGAATACTTTATGCCAATAAGAGTTTTGTAGAAATGAGCGGATACAGTAGTGATGAGCTTCTGGGTATAAGTGCTGCATCATTGTTTTTGAAAAAAGATGAGCTGGCTATTATGGCAAATAAGGTGGAGGAGCGAAAAAAAAATATAAGTAATGTTTACGAAGTAAAAGTATTAGATAAAGCAAATAATTTTAAATGGTGGCTAATAAGTGGAGCTCCAAGATATAATGATAAAGATGAATTGGTTGGTTCTATAGGAATTCATTTAGATATAACCCAGCAAAAAAATCTAGAGATTGAACTCATTGAGGCAAAAATAAATGCGGAGAGGCTTACAAAAATTAAAGAAAATTTCTTGACTAATATGAGTCATGAAATAAGAACTCCCATGAATGCAATTATGGGAATGAGTAATCAATTAACAAAAACTACTTTGTCTCAGCGGCAGCATTTTTTTGTAGAAACAATCAATTCTGCTGCAGATAATTTATTAGTAATTATAGATGATATTTTAGATCTTTCAAAAATTGAATCAGGTAAACTAACCCTTGAAAATATTGGCTTTGATCCCTTACTTTTAATTACCAAGTCTTTGCAAGTAATGACCCATAAAGCTGAAGAAAAAGGACTTGCTATTTCCAATATATTTTATGATTCTAAAATTTCGCCAGTATTAATAGGGGATCCTTACCGCATAAATCAGATTCTGCTCAATTTGCTATCCAATGCAATTAAATTTACAGAAAAAGGAAGGGTAGATATAAGTTGTACCGTTTTGAATGATACTGAATTTAGTCAGGAATTGAAATTCAAGGTTGCGGATACCGGTATTGGTATGACGGAGGCTTATGTAAAGGATCTATTTAATAAATTTAGTCAGGAATACGAGTCCACTACACGTAAATATGGTGGAACAGGATTGGGGATGAGTATCTGCAAAGAGCTGGTAGAATTAATGAATGGAACCATTGAGATGAACAGTTCCAAAGGTGTGGGTTCCGAGGTTTCATTTAGTATAACAT
>CANJYY010000389.1 GCA_947479185.1 Caulobacteraceae bacterium | reverse complement strand
GGCTGGCGGCCTGTGTGCCCGAGACGACCCTGGCCAATCCCGCGGCGAACGCGGCCCGGACCCTGGAGCTGGTGCGCAAGGGGCATGACGACGGCGTCGCCCTGATGGTCTTCCCGGAGCTGGGGCTCAGCGCCTACTCGATCGACGATTTGCTGCTGCAGGACGCCCTGCTCGACGGGGTCGAGGCGGCGCTCGCGTTTCTGGCGGAGGGCAGCAGGGGCCTGCGCCCGGCGTTCGCCGTCGGCGCGCCGCTGCGGTTCGAGGGCCGGCTGTTCAACACGGCCGTGGTCATTCACGACGGCCGGATTCTCGGCGTCACGCCCAAGACCTTCCTGCCGAACTACCGCGAGTATTATGAGCGTCGCTGGTTCGCCAGCGGCCGGGGCGTGGTCGGCCGCGTGCTCGAAATCGGCGGCCAGACGGCGCCGTTCGGCGCCGACCTGCTGTTCCGCTCGACGGGATCGGCGCCGTTCACCTTCCATACCGAGATCTGCGAGGACGTCTGGACGCCCGAGCCGCCCTCGACGGCGGCCGCGCTGGCGGGCGCCGAGATCCTGCTGAACCTGTCGGCCAGCAACATCGTCATCGGCAAGGCCGAGGCGCGACGCCTGCTGTGCGCGTCCCAGGCGATGCGCTGCCAGGCCGTCTACGCCTATTCGGCGGCCGGGGTGGGCGAGTCGACGACCGACAACGCCTGGGACGGCCAGGCCTCGATCTTCGAGCTGGGCGACCTGCTGGTCGAAAGCGACCGGTTTCCGACAGCCTCGACCATGGCCGTCGTCGATGTCGATCTGGGCCGGGTGCGCCAGGAGCGCATTCGCACCGGCTCGTTCGGCGACGCCATCGCCGCGCGTGAGGCCGGCCAGGCCTGGCGCACGGTCGCCTTCGCGCTCGACGCCCCGGCCGCGCCGCTGGCGCTGAAGCGACCGGTCGACCGCTTCCCGTTCGTACCCGACGATCCCGCCCGGCTCGCCGAGTATTGCCACGAAGCCTACAACGTCCAGGTCCAGGGGCTGGCCCAGCGGATCAAGGCGACCGGCGCGAAAACCCTGGTCATCGGCGTCTCCGGCGGACTCGACTCGACCCAGGCGCTGGTCGTGGCGGTCAAGGCCATGGACCAGCTGGGACTGCCGCGCACCGGCGTGCTGGCCTTCACCATGCCGGGGTTCGCCACGTCGGAGCGCACGCGCTCCAACGCCTGGGCCCTGATGAAGGCGCTCGGCGTCACCGGGGCGGAGCTCGACATCCGGCCGGCCGCGACCCAGATGCTGGCCGACCTCGATCACCCGTTCGCCAGGGGCGAGGCGGTCTATGACGTGACATTCGAAAACGTCCAGGCGGGGCTGCGCACCGACTATCTGTTCCGTCTGGCCAACCGGCACGGCGGGCTGGTGGTCGGCACCGGCGACCTGTCGGAACTTGCCCTGGGCTGGTGCACCTACGGCGTCGGCGACCACATGAGTCACTACAACCCCAACAGCGGCGTGCCCAAGACGCTGATCCAGCACCTGATCCGCTTCGCGGCCGGGGCCGCGGAGGTGGGCGGGGCCGCCACGGCCGTGCTGCGGGACATCCTCGACACGGAAATCTCGCCCGAGCTCATTCCTGCGGACGCCAGCGGCAAGACCCAGGCCACAGAGGACTTCGTCGGCCCCTACGCCCTGCAGGACTTCACCCTGTTCCACATGACGCGGTCCGGGGCCGCGCCGTCGAAGATCGCCTATCTGGCCCACGTCGCCTGGGGCGACGCGGCCGCGGGCGGCTGGCCCAGGGATGTGCCGGCCTCCGAACGGCGGGCCTACGACCTGGCCGAGATCAAGCGCTGGCTGAGGTTGTTCCTGACGCGGTTCTTCGCCAACCAGTTCAAACGCTCGGCCGTGCCGAACGGACCGAAGATCTCGTCGGGCGGGGCCCTGTCGCCCCGCGGCGACTGGCGGATGCCCTCCGACGCCCGTCCCGACGCCTGGCTGGCGGAGCTGGACGCCAACACGCCGGACTGATCGCCTGCGGCGCCCTCGCCACACCCTTCAATTAGGGTCCAGCCCCTGCTGGAATATCGTAAAGAGGTGGCGTATGGTCGCAGTTGCGCGGGCGACTGCGCACGGCCGAGAATAATCGTTTGGAACCGGATCTGGTTCGGGACGTTGCTAACTCGGCCGTACGGTGGAGGCGTCGACGGAGCTGGCTTGGGGGGTTCGTTAAAGAATCCGGCTGGTTCGGTTTTCGCGCCGAAATCGTGCCCACATTCCAAGGGCCTTCGCCGGCCGTTCGGCGTATGGCGTAATTTGAGCGAGGGGCTCACCGTGAAGAAAAAAGCACTTATGCTGAGCACCATGCTCGGCGCTCTGGCGCTGGCGCCGGCGGCGTTCGCGCAGCCGGACAGCGGTTGGTACGGGGCGTTCGACCTCGGCTACCATTGGCCGTCGGCCTGGGACGGCGCGTCCGCGAACAACGCGTCGGATGGCCGCCCGTACCAGTTCGACTTCCAGACCGAAGACACGGTCCTCGGGTTCGCCCGCCTCGGTTACCGGATCAATCCGAACTGGCGCGTGGAACTCGAAGGCGGCGCGCGTCCGGGCAACGTCGAAAGCGCGAAGGGCGACACCACCCGTCCTCTGCCCAACGAGGTCTGCAATCTCACGGCCATCGTGCCGTGCCGGGCTCCTGACGGCTCCATCGAGTCCTGGACCCTGATGGCGAACGTGGTCTACGACTTCTTCCCCGACAGCCAGTTCCGCCCGTTCCTCGGCGTGGGCGTCGGCGTCAACCAGGTTGAAGTCAACGTCGCCGGTCGCGGCAACGCGCCTGTCGGCGCCATCCATCTGGATGACACCTACACCGCCTTCTCCTGGCAGGTGCTGGCCGGCATGTCGTTCGACGTCACCGAGCGTCTCAACTTCGACGTGACCTACCGCTATCTCGACGGCACGGACCAGTCGGTCAACACGACCAACACCTCTGCCCTGTTCAACCCGGGTGACTTCACGGGCAACTACCGTGATCAGTCGGTGACGGTCGGTCTGCGGTATGCGTTCAGCGCTCCGGAAGCGGCCCCGCCGCCCCCGCCGCCGCCCCCGCCGCCCCCGCCGCCGCCTCCTCCCCCGCCTCCGCCGCCGCCGCCTCCGCCGCCGCAGTACGAAGCCCGGGAATTC
>CANJYY010000388.1 GCA_947479185.1 Caulobacteraceae bacterium | reverse complement strand
GTGGCGTTGAACTACCGCGACCTGGCGCTGGCGCTCGGGCGCTACATCGGTCCGGCGACGGCGGGTCTGGTTCCGTGCAGCGACGCCGCCGGCGAGATCGTCGCCTGTGGTGACGGCGTCAACGCCTGGAAGCCCGGCGACCGGGTCATCAGCACCTTTCACCCGCGCTGGTTCGGCGGCCGCCCGCCGCGAACGATGGGTCGTGACAGCTACGGCGCCGGTCAGGACGGCTGGCTGAGCGAATACCGCGTGGTGTCGCAGGAGGCGCTGGTCGCCCTGCCCGGCGGCCTGACGTTCGCGGAAGGCGCCACCCTGCCCTGCGCCGCCACCACCGCCTGGACCGCCCTCTCCGGCCAGACGCCGATCCGCGCCGGCCAGACCGTGCTGACCCTCGGCACCGGCGGCGTGTCGATCTTCGCGCTGCAACTGGCCAAGTCCGTCGGCGCGACGGTGATCAGCACCACCTCCAGCGCCGCCAAGGCCGAGCGGCTCAAGGCGTTGGGCGCCGATCACGTGGTCAACTACGTCGAGACCCCCGCCTGGGGCCGCCACATCCGCAAGGCGCTGACCGGCGGCGGCGGGGTCGACTGCGTGGTCGAGGTCGGCGGCGCCGGCACGGTCGGCGAATCGCTGGCGGCCGTGCGCTGGGGCGGCGAGGTCGTGCTGATCGGCTTCCTCACCACCGACAATCCCGGGCTCGACTACTTCCAGATCAAGAATAGCGGCGCGACGATCCGCTCGATTGGCGTCGGCGATCGCGCCGCGCTGGAGGATCTGGTTCGCGCCGTCAGCGGCGCCGGCATCCGCCCCGTGATCGACCGGGTGTTCGCCTTCGACGAGGCCCGCCAGGCCTTCGAACACCTGCAGGCCGCGGCCCACGTCGGCAAGGTCGTCATCCAGGTGGCTGGCTAGGTGTGTGACGCCCGGACGTCGCGCGGCGCGCGTGACGAACGCGGCATTCGCGCCTATCTTCCTGCTCGAGGGCACTGTGGCTTATCGCGGAGAAGGTTCATGCGTCTGGCAACTCTACTGACCACCACCCTGGCGGCCACGGCCGCCGCCTTCGCGGTCCAGGCCGCGCCCCTCGGTCCAGTCGCCGAAGTTCATGTCGCCATCGGCCCTGCCCTGCAGGACAAGGTCGATGACTACGGCCAGCGCGAACTGGACTTCCTCGCCGCCGATCTGCGGAAATCCGTGATCCAGGCGATCAGCCGGCAAGGCGGCCTCACGCCATCCGGCGGCACGCTCGACCTGGTCATCGAGGACGCCACGCCCAACCGGCCGACCATGCGCCAGATGAGCAACAAGCCGGGTCTGTCCTACGAGAGCTTCGGCATCGGCGGGGCGAAGGTCTCGGGCGTGCTGACCACGCCGGACGGCCGGTCTATTCCGGTCAGCTACCGCTGGTACGAGAACGACATCCGCTGGTCGCAGGGGACCAGCACCTGGTCGGACGCCCAGACCAGCTTCGACCGGTTCGGCCGACAACTGGTGAACGGTTCGCTCGTCGCCGAACGCTAGGGCCGGTCAGCTTTCACTTGCGTCATCGCCGTTCGCGGGCTCTTTTCCCTGACCGGCGATGACCCATAACGCCGACCCGTATTAGTGAGGCGACATGGCCGGCGGCCGACGATCCACCCTGACGCTCGCGGCGTTCGCCGCGCCCTGCCTGCCGCTGGCGGCCTTCGGCCTGCCGCTGACGATCAGCCTTCCGCACTACTATTCCGAAACACTCGGTCTGCAGGTCGGCGCCGTGGGCCTGGCCTTCCTGCTGGTCCGACTCGTCGACATCGGCTTCGACCCGATCTTCGGCACCATTCTCGACCGCACCCGCTGGTCGTTCGGCCGGTTCAAGGGCTGGATGGCCATCGCCACGCCGATCCTGATGCTGGCCATCTACATGCTGTTCATGGCCCGGCCGGGCGTAACCACCGGCTATCTGTGGCTGTGGCTGATCGTCGTCTATCTCGGCTATTCGATCGGCGTGCTGGCCCACACCTCCTGGGCGGCGAAGCTGACCACCGACTATCACGAGCGCTCGCGTATCTACGCCTTCTGGCAGACGGGCAACGTGGTCGGGATGATCATGATCCTGGCCATGCCGCTGGTCCTGAGCCTGATCAGCAAGGGCATCGGCCAGCAGGGCATCCTGCATGGCCAGGGCTGGTTCATCGTCGGCCTGCTGCCGTTGATGATGCTGCTGGCGCTGTGGCGCGTGCCCGAGCCGAAGCCGATCGAGAGCACCGCGGTCAACAGCACCGGCGAGACGGTTTCCGGCCATGCGACACTGGCCGACTACTTCCGTCTGCTGGCCCGGCCGACGGTGATCCGCATCCTGGCCGCCGACCTGGCGACGGGACTGGCGCCGGGCATCGCCGGAACCCTGTTCTTCTTCTACTTCGTCCGCATCAAGCAGTTCAGCTTCCTGGAATCCTCGGCCCTGCTGCTGATCTATTTCGTCGCCGCCATCCTTGGGGCGATGATCTGGACCCGGCTGGCCAAGCGCGTCGGCAAGTCCAAGGCGCTGATCGCCTCCTGCGTGACCTACGCGGCCGTGCAGTTCGGCGTGGTCTTCCTCCCGGCGGGCAATTTCTGGCTGGCGACCCCGTTCCTGATCGCCGCCGGCATCCCCTACTCCGCCGGCGCCCTGCTGCTGCGTTCGATGATGGCCGACTACGGCGACGAGGAACGGCTGACCACCGGCGTTGATCGCACCGGCCTGCTGTTCGCCATCCTGACCGGCACGGTGAAGATCGGGTCGGCCCTGGCCGTCACCAGCCTGATCCTGCTGGGCACGCTGGGCTTCGACGCCGCTCATGCCGAGAAGAGCACCGAGCTCTCGATGCTGGGTCTGCAGGCGCTGTACGCCTTCGTGCCCGGCATCGTCGGCCTGTTGGCGGCCGCGGTGATGATCGGCTATCCCCTGACGGAGGCGAAGCACGCCGAGATTCTCCGCCAGCTCGGCGAGAAGGACGGCGCGCTCCCGCCCGTCGTTCCGGAAGATGTCGCGGGGATCGAACCCAATGTCGCAAACCCCGTCGTCACCTGATTCCGGGCACCCGCTGTTCCGCCTGCTGGAGATCATGGACCGCCTGCGCGATCCGGTGGGCGGCTGTGCCTGGGATCTGGAACAGACCTTCGCGACCATCGCCCC
>CANJYY010000387.1 GCA_947479185.1 Caulobacteraceae bacterium | reverse complement strand
GTGCTGGCGGCGGAAGCCGACCCCGCGGCCCGCGGTCTCGCCTATCAGGCCGCCGTCGACCGGGACATTCGCCCCTATTTCCGCGCCATGCGCGACCAGGACCGCCAGGCGATCCGCCGCGCGCGCAGCACCCTGGATCCGGCTTACCGTCCGCGGCTCAAGGCCAAGCTGATGAAAAGCTTCGCCGAGGACGCCATCGCCCCGGCGATCCGCTCCGACCCGGCCCTGCTGCGGGCCTTCATGCGCGGCTTTCACATGCTCGAGCCCTCGACAGCCTGGCTCAAACGGCCCGAGACCCTGGTCAGCGTGCTGGGAACCTGGGTGAAACCCCGGGCGCTGAAGCAGAAATTCTATCCGCCGAAGCTGGGCCCCGACCGGGCGGAACTGTTCGCGGCGCTGGAGCTGTCGGCGACGGCCGATGCGGAGCGGCTAGGTCTTGTCCCCGCCTGAACCGCGCGATGCCTTCTCGGCGATGCCGGACGTGCCTTCGCGGGCCTCGAGCTTTTCCGCCACCGCGTCCGGCGAGGTCCCCGCCGCCGCCAGCAGGGCCAGCAGGTGATAGATCACGTCGGCGGCCTCGGCGGCCAGGTGGTCGCGGTCGCCCGACTCCGCCGCCTCGACGGCCTCGCCGGCTTCCTCGATCAGCTTCTTGCCGGCCAGCACCGGGTCGGCCAGCAGCTTCGCGGTCCAGGATTTCGTCGGATCGCCGCCTTTGCGGCTGTCGATCACGGCTTCCAGCCGGGCGATGACGTCGGACAGACGGCTCATGCGGCAACCCCGGCGACGCCACGCATGGGAATGCCGGCGGCGGCCATGGCGCGTTTGGCCTGCGGAATCGAGACCTCGCCGAAGTGGAAGATCGAGGCGGCCAGCACCGCGTCGGCCCCGCCCAGCTTCACCGCGTCAATCAGATGGTCGGTGTTGCCCGCGCCGCCGCTGGCGATGACCGGGACGCTGACCGCAGCCGTGATGGCCCGCAGCATCGGCAGGTCGTAGCCGGTCTTGGCGCCGTCGCGGTCCATCGAGGTCAGCAGGATCTCGCCCGCGCCCCTTTCGACCGCCCGGGCCGCGTATTCGACCGCGTCGATGCCGGTGTCGTTGCGCCCGCCGTAGGTGAAGATGTTCCAGCCCCCGTCACCGCGCGCCTTGGCGTCGACGGCCACGACCACGCACTGCGAGCCGAAGGCGTCGGCCATCCGTGCGACCAGGTCCGGGTCCTCGACGGCGGCGGTGTTGATCGAGACCTTGTCCGCCCCGGCGCGCAGCAGGCGTCGGGCGTCCTCGACCGTGCGCACGCCGCCCCCAACCGAGACCGGCATGAAGCAGACATCGGCCGTGCGGGCGATGACATCGAGGATCGCGCCCCGGCCCTCATGGCTGGCGGTGATGTCGAGGAACATCAGTTCGTCCGCCCCGGCCGCGTCATAGGCGGCCGCCTGCTCGACCGGGTCGCCGGCGTCGCGCAGGGCGACGAAGTTGACGCCCTTCACCACGCGGCCGTCCTTGACGTCGAGACAGGGGATGAGGCGAACCTTGAGCATCAGCCGGCGATCTTCAGGGCCTGTTGCGGGTCGACCGCGCCCTCGTAGAGCGACCGGCCGAGCACCGCGCCGGCGATGGCCGCGCCCTTGCGGGCCTTGAGCAGTTCGATGTCGCGCACCGAGGCGATGCCGCCCGAGGCGATCACCGGAATGGCCACGGCGTCGGCCACTTCGCCGACCTGGTCGATGTTGACGCCGGTCATGGCCCCGTCGCGGCCGATGTCGGTGACGATCAGGGCCGCCACGCCCGCGTCTTCGAAACGTTTCGCCAGCTCGATGACGCCGATGTCAGAGCCCCCGATCCAGCCCTCGGTGGCGACCATGCCGTCGCGCGCGTCGATGGCCACCGCGATCTGCTCGGGCCAGGCCCTGGCCGCCGCCCTGACCAGCGCCGGGTCGGTGACCGCGACAGTGCCGAGGATCACGCGGCTCACCCCGCCCTCGATCCAGCCCTCGATCGAGGCCAGGGTCCGCACGCCGCCGCCCAGCTGAACCGGGATCGACACGGCGCTGAGGATGCTGGCCACCGCCTCGCCGTTGACCGGCCGGCCCTCGACCGCGCCGTTCAGGTCGACCACGTGCAGCCAGGAAAAGCCCTGCTTCTGGAACAGGGCCGCCTGGTCGGCGGGCGAATTGTTGAACACGGTTTCCTTGTTCAGGTCCCCGTGCAGCAGACGCACGCAGCGCCCGTCCTTCAGATCGATGGCCGGATAGAGGATCACGCGGGCGTCTCCAGGAAGTTCGCCAGCAGCCTCAGGCCCTGGGACTGGGATTTCTCGGGGTGAAACTGCACCCCCATGATGTTGTTCCGCGCGACCGCCGCGGCGAAGCGGCCGCCGTGATCGACACTGGCGATCACATGGCACGGATCGGCCGGCGTGAACGCGAAGCTGTGAGTGAAGTACATTTCCGCGCCGTCGCCCAGACCGGCCAGCAGCGGGTGGTCGGCGACCGCCTCAAGCGCGTTCCAGCCCATGTGCGGGATCTTGGCGGCGGGGTCGGCCGGGTGCAGGCGCGCGACATCGCCGGCGATCCAGCCCAGGCCCTTCGTCTCGCCGAACTCCAGGCCCCGGTCGGCCAGCAGCTGCATGCCGACGCAGATGCCGAGGAACGGCGCGCCACGCTTGAGCGCGGCCTCGCCCATGGCCTCGACCATGCCGTCCAGCGCCGTCAGCGCGCCCATGCAGGCGGCGAAGGCGCCGACCCCCGGCAGGACCAGCCGGCCGGCCCGGGCGACAATGTCGGGATCAGCGGTGACGATGATGTCGACCGCCAGGTCATGCGTCTCCGCCGCGCGGCGAAGCGCCTTTTCGGCCGAGCGAAGGTTGCCCGACCCGTAGTCGATCAGGGCGACGCTCTGCATGGAGATTTCCTAGAGCGTGCCCTTGGTGGACGGCGCGCGTCCATGGGTCTTTGGATCGAGTTCGACGGCGGTCCGCAGCGCGCGGGCGAGGGCCTTGAAGCCGCTTTCGGCGATGTGATGGCTGTTGTCGCCGTAGAGGGTTTCCAGATGCACGCAGGCGCCCGCGTTCATCGCGAAGGCGTGGTGGAATTCCTTGAACAGCTCGGTGTCCATCGATCCGACCAGCGGCGTCTTGAACGCCACTTTCCAGATCAGAT
>CANJYY010000386.1 GCA_947479185.1 Caulobacteraceae bacterium | reverse complement strand
TCGGCGGGCCTCGGCGGCTCGGCAGCCTTCTGGGCGCCGCAGATGGCCGCCCTCTCCGACCGCTTCCGCGTGCTGCTCTACGATCACCGCGGCACGGCCCGCAGCGTGCGGACGCTGCACGATGATCACAGCGTCGATCGCATGGCCGATGACATCGTCGCCGTGCTGGATGAGGTCGGCGTGGCGAAGGTCCATGTGGTCGGCCACGCCGCCGGCGGCAACGCCGGGCTGGCTCTGGCCGTGAACCATCCGGATCGTCTCGACCGGCTGGTGGTGGTCAACGGCTGGGCCGCGCCGGACGCCCACCTCGCCCGCTGCTTCCGCACGCGCATCAGCCTGCTCAACGACAGCGGGCCGGAGGCCTATGTCCACGCCCAGCCGCTGTTCCTCTATCCGGCCAGCTGGATCAGCGCGAACCACGACCGGCTGGCGCTGGAGGAGCCGCACCACGTCGCCGGCTTCCCGACCCGCGAGGTCATGCTGGCCCGCATCCAGGCCCTGCTCGACTTCGACATCGACGCCCGCCTGCCGGAGATTTCCCATCCGGTGCTGGTCAGCGCCAGCGCCGACGACATGCTGGTCCCCGTCGGCTGCTCACAGCGGCTGGCCGAGCGCCTGCCCAACGCCACGCTCGACATCGTCCCCTGGGGCGGACACGGCTTCACCGTGACCGCGCCGGACGCGTTCAACGCCTCACTCGTCGCCTTCCTCGGCGGCGAAACGCACTAACCCAAGGACTTCCCATGGAAATCGGCGTCTTCATCCCGATCGGCAACAACGGCTGGCTCATCTCCGAGACCGCGCCGCAGTACCTGCCGTCCTTCGAGCTGAACAAGACCATCACCCAGGCGGCGGACCGCTATGGCTTCGACTTCGCCCTGTCGATGATCAAGCTGCGCGGCTTCGGCGGCAAGACGCAGTTCTGGGAGCACAACCTCGAGAGCTTCACCCTGATGGCGGGCCTCGCCGCCGTCACCGACCGCATCAAGATCTTCGCCACGGCCGCCACCCTGACCCTTCCGCCGGCGATCGTCGCGCGCATGGCCGCGACCATCGACTCGATCGCGCCGGGCCGGTTCGGCATCAACCTGGTCACCGGCTGGGCCGAGGCCGAGTACAGCCAGATGGGCCTGTGGCCGGGCGACAGCCACTACACCCGCCGCTACGACTACCTGGCCGAATACGCCCAGGTCCTGCGCGACCTGTTCGACACCGGGGTGTCGAACTTCAGGGGCGACTACTTCCAGATGACCGACTGCCGGGTCAGCCCGCAGGCGAAGGACACGAAGATCATCTGCGCCGGCTCCTCGACCGAGGGCCTGGCCTTCACCGCCCAATACGCCGACTACAGCTTCGCGCTCGGCAAGGGCACCAACACCCCGACCGCCTTCGCCGACGTCAACGAGCGGCTGCGCGCGGCGAAGGAGAAGACCGGCCGCGACGTCAGCGCCTACATCCTGTTCATGATCATCGCCGACGAGACCGACGAGGCCGCCATGGCCAAGTGGGAGCTCTACCGCGACGGCGTCGACAGGGAGGCCGTGGCCTGGCTCGTCGGCCAGGCGGCCGGCAACACGTCCGAGGACACCAACACCAAACAGCTGGCGGCCGAAAAGGCGGCGGTGAACCTCAACATGGGTACGCTGGTGGGGTCCTACGCGTCGATCGCCCGGATGCTGGACGAGGTGGCGACGGTGCCGGACACGGCCGGGGTCTTGCTGACGTTCGACGACTTCGTGCGGGGGGTGGAGGACTTCGGCACGAAGATCCAGCCGCTGATGACGTGCCGGGCGGGGGTGGTGGTGACGGGAGGCTGACGCCAATGACCGGGTGGAAGGATGTTCACATCGGCTTTGAGGACGACGGATTCAAAATCAATGGGCTGGAAGTCTGGAAGCAGGTTTGGCGACCCGTAGCCGGCGAGCGGATCGAGCCGACGCATCGCAATGAGGTACATCCCTTCTGGGTCTACGAGATCGGAGCCTTGAATTCTCCGGTGAGATTTTCGTCCACCGAACTCTCACCCGGCGCCTACGGATTCCATGTGCCAGCATGACGGCGAGTGCTGGTCGCCACCCCGTCCAGGCGCACCGCCCCTGATGTCTTGATAGCCAGCTTTGCTCTGCCAGGGGGCTTGCTCAAGGACCGCTTCGCGGCCGCGGCGCGGCGGCCCCGCAGGGGCCGTCCTTGACCAAGACCCCCGGCAGAGCTCCAATTCCATCAAGGCCTTCAGGGCGAGGCATCATCACGCACGAAGGAGGAAGAGCATGGCTATCGAAACCACCCCATTTGACGCCGCCCTCGTGCTCAATACGGCCGAGGCAGTCGAAGAGTATCTGGCGGACGCGCTTGAGTCGGGCGACGCCGCCGTGATTGCCCAAGCGCGAGAAGTGGTTTCGCGGATCGAGGGATCCAGAGGCGCTGATGGGAAAATGAGCTAACCCCCACTCCCGCTCATCCCGGCGAAGGCCGGGACCCAGGCTTTTTCAGAGCTTCGGCTCACGGGTCAGGCACAGCCATCGCTCAACCCGAACGGTGAGCCGCTGGGTCAAAAACACCTGGGTCCCGGCCTTCGCCGGGATGAGCGGTGTTTTCGTGGGTTACTTCTTCAGCCCGATCGCCCGCAGCCGCTCGTCCAGAAAAGCCCCCGCCGTCACCGGCTCGAACTTGGCCCCCTCGCCCACGCAGCTCTCCAGCACGGCCAGCGAGGTCTCCAGCGTCGGGTGCATGAAGAACGGCATCGAGTAGCGGCTGACGTTCGGGCCCGTCGGGTTGACCACCCGGTGGGTCGTCGCCGGGATCACGCCGTTGGTCATCCGCGCCAGCATGTCGCCGCTGTCGACGATCAGGTTGGTCGGCTCGGTGACCACCGGCAGCCAGGCGCCGTCGCGGTCGAGCAGCTCCAGCCCCGCGCCCTTGGCGGCGACCATGATGGTCATGAAGTTGATGTCCTCGTGCGCCGCAGAGCGCACGGCGTTCGGGTCGGCGTCGGGCGCCAGCGGCGGATAGTGCAGCACCCGCAGCAGCGAGGTGCCGTAGCGTACCTTGTCGTCGAAGAAGTCGCCGGCCAGACCGAGCTTCGGGGCCAGCGCCCGCAGCAGGATCACGCCCGTCTCGTTGAGGGCGGCGAACAGGCTCTGGAACGCCGGCTTCACGCCCGG
>CANJYY010000385.1 GCA_947479185.1 Caulobacteraceae bacterium | reverse complement strand
GACGGCGCCCGGCCTTTCGGCCGGGCGGGATGTTGGACGGGACATATAGAGCCGTTCCCGGACAAATGAAACGGCGTTCCGTTGTCGTGGGCTCAACCCACGCAAATTCCGCTCAGACGCTCCAGGCCTCGCCGCCCGCGCCATAGTCGTCGATGGCCTCGAACATGGCCGCCACCTGGGCCCGCTCCTCGCCGGTCAGTTCCGGCCGCCAGATGTCGAACAGCAGGATGACACGGGTCTGGTCGCTGCGATTCCACGCCTCATGCTCAATGGTGTCATCGAACGCCCAGGCCTGGCCCTCGCGCCACGGGCGCGTGTCGTTGCCGACCCGGAAGGCGCAGCCGTCCGGCACGATCAGCGGCAGGTGGCAGATCAGGCGGGTGTTGACAAAGCCATGGTGCGGCGGGATCGCCGCGCCCGGCCGAAGGAGCGAAAACAGCACCGACGGCGTGCGCCCCTTGATCATGCCCAGCGGCGCCCCCTCCAGGGCCGCCATCGTCGCCGGGCAGCGGGCGATGTTGTCGGCGACCGGCTGGCCGTCCTTCCACAGATAGAAGGCGCCCCAGTCAGGGTTATCGAGCATCCCGTGCGGGTCCTGGGCCGGCCGGTCGGACGGGCTTTCGAGATAGGGCCTGAAGGCGCCCTGGTCCTGCATCACCGCCATCAGTTCGTCGCGGATGGCGTCGGTCGCCGCCTCGAGCGCGTCCATCCAGGGAAAAAGCGCCCGGTCGTAGAACTGAATCTGCGGCAGTTCGGGAAAATAGAAGACCTTCGGCTGCTGCAGGTAGATCTGCTTGCGGCCGAACAGCAGATCCAGCGCCTGACCGAACCGGCTGTCGGCGGAAGCACCCTGCCCGGCGAGCTTCTCACGCAGGAAGGCCTCGTAGTCGTCGGCGTAGCGCTGGCTCATCACCCGGGCGCGGGCCACCTCGCCCCGCAGTTCCGGCGACAGCTGTTCGGGCGGCGGGGCCGCGCGGACCACGGCGGCGTAGAAGGCGGCGGCGGCGCGATTGTCGCCGGCCTCGGCGAAGTGGTCGGCCTTCATGACCCGGGCCCGAAGATTGCGGGGCTCCAGACCCAGCGCCTGGTCGATGGCCACCAGACTGGCGGGCTTGTCGTTCAGGCCGCGCAGGGCGAGCGCCAGCCCCAGCCAGACGGAGGCGTCGGCGACGCCGGTGGCGATGACCTGCTGGAAGCGGTCGCGGGCCGTCGCCGGATCGCCCCGACGCAGGCCTTCGATCGCCTGCTGGACCAGGAGGCGGGGATCGGGAGCGGTCATCAGGCCTCCAGAACGACCTTGCCAACGTGGGCGCCGGCCTCGAGGAAGGCGTGGGCGCCGGCGGCGTCCGCGAGCGGGAAGGTCCGGTCGACCACCGCCCTGACCTTGCCGGCCTCGATCCACGGCCAGACGATGCGCTCGATCTCGGCCGCCAGGCGCGCCTTCTCGTCGTTCGAGCGGGGGCGCAGGGTCGAGCCGGTGATCACCGCCCGCTTCTGCATGATGGCCAGCACCGGCACCTCCAGCGTGCCGCCGCCGAGCGAGGCGATGTAGACGATCCGCCCGCCGGTCTTCAGCGCCTGCAGGTTCTTCGCGAAATACGACCCGCCGACCATGTCGAGCACCACATCGACGCCACCCTCGGCCGTGGCGACCTCGGCGAAGTCCTGCGTCGTGGTGTCGATGGCCACATCGGCGCCCAGCGCCAGGGCCTGGGCGGCCTTGTCGGCGCCGCGGCCAGTGGCGATGACCTTCGCGCCGGCGGCCTTGGCCATCTGGATGGCGGTGACGCCGATGCCGGAGGTGCCGCCATGGACCATGAAGGTCTCGCCGGCCTTCAGGGCCCCGTGCTCGAACACATTGGCGAAGACGGTGAACACCGTCTCCGGCAGACCCGCGGCGTGGACAAAGTCAAAGCCCGCCGGGATTGGCAGGGCGTGGCGCGAGTCGACCACCGCGTATTCCGCGTAGCCGCCGCCGCCGAGCAGGGCGGTGACCTGGTCGCCCGCCTTCCAGCGGCCCGCGCCGGTCACCACCTCGCCCGCGACCTCCAGGCCCAGCGTGGCCGGCGCGCCGGGCGGCGGCGGATAGAAGCCCATCCGCTGAAGCAGATCCGGACGGTTCACGCCCGCGGCCCTGACCCGGATCAGGATTTCACCGTCGTTCGGCACAGGGCGCGGCGTCGGCACGGCCTTGAGAGCCCCGGCCGGGCCCTTGCCGCCCTCGACGGCGATGGCGATCATGCTCTGCTCGGCCATGGTCTCGCTCCTTGGTTTGCGTGTTATCGTCAGCGAGCGTCTGATATCGTGAAAGATGTCGGAAGCGATAGGGAGGCCCGGCGATGAGCGACGAACCAGCAGAACCGCGCGGACACAGGGGCGAGGCGCTGTCCCAGGCACTGCGCGAGGATCTTGAGCTCTATAGCGTGGATGACCTCGACGAGCGGGTTGGTCTGCTGCGTGCCGAAATCGCGCGAACCGAGGCCCAGATTGAAAAGAAGCGGGCCAGCAAGTCCGCCGCCGATGCGTTTTTCAAGTTCTGACGACGGATGACCGGGCGCTTGGCACGTCCGTTGCAGCCGTTGGGACCAGGCGGGAATGTGATCCCGCGCGTTTCAAGTGAGGGGCGATCTTGTCCATGAATGAACTCGGCGCGCCCGCAACGGCGCCGTGGCGGGCGAATGTGATCGCTGACTTCGCCCGTTCGGAGCTGTTTGACCGCACGTTTCTCGAGGGCATGGACCTGGTCGAGGAGACCGCGGCCTATCTCGACGGCGGTGGCCGCCAGGACTCCAAACTGTTGTCCCGTAACGCCGCGCTGTCCTACGCGTCGGAAAGCATGCGCCTGACGACGCGCCTGATGCGGGTCGCCAGCTGGCTTCTGGTCCAGCGAGCCGTGCGCGAGGGCGACATGGCCCCCGAGGCGGCCTGTGAAAGCCGCTATCGTCTGGACGCCGAGGACACCTCGGTCAGCGAGGCCGAAGCCCTGCACGATTTGCCGCTCGGGCTGCTGGAACTGCTCGATCGGTCGGCGCGACTGTATGATCGCGTCCGCCACCTCGACCGTCGCATGTATGTCGAGGCCTCCGAAACCAGCCTGCCGCACCCGGTCCTGTCGCAGATGGACCGCCTGCGCGACGCGTTCGGCGGCGCGGCGCTCTGATTGCG
>CANJYY010000384.1 GCA_947479185.1 Caulobacteraceae bacterium | reverse complement strand
CGATCATGGCCGGCCAGCTGATGGAACTGGGCTGCGACTACGGCCAGGGCTTCGGCTACGCCCCCGCGCTGTCGCCGCAGGAGGCCGAGGTCTATCTCAACGAAAGCTATGTCGACGGCGCCGCGCCGGTGCGGCGGCAGGGGTGAGGCCAGCTCTTTCCTCCCCGCGGAGCGGGGAGGGGGACCGCCCGAGGCGGTGGAGGGGGCAGTGGCAATGCCCCAGATTGCCAGGAATACAATTGCCGCCTATAATTGTACAATGGAAGACCGCTCAACCCTGACACAGGCGCGAGACCTACGCCGACATCTGACCCGCGCCGAGGCCCGGCTGTGGACTGTCCTTCGCCGCAAACAACTCGGCAGGCTGAAGTTTCGCCGCCAGCACCCGCTGGGGCCGTACATATTGGATTTCTTCTGCGTCTCAGCGCGGTTGGTCGTCGAGCTCGACGGCGGCGCACACAGGGATGACGCCGCTCAGGACCATGATGGCAGACGAGATCAATGGATCAGCCAGCAAAGCTTGCGGATACTCCGGATACCCAATGAGCTGGTCCTAGATGACCTCGACGAAGCGCTCCGCCGGATTGAACGAACAGCTCTGCTAGGGTCTTCCGGTTAGCGTTTGCGCTGCCCCCTCCACCATGCTTCGCATGGTCCCCCTCCCCTCTGCGAGGGGAGGATCGAAGAACTAAGCCCGGCCGCCCACGTCCGACAGCATCGCCGCCGAGACGCCCAGCTTCTCCAGCGCCCGCGACCACTTGTGGTCGAAGTCGTCGCCGAAGATCAGCGCCTCGTCCGGGTCGCAGACCAGCCAGACGTTCTGGCGCACTTCCTGTTCCAGCTGGCCGGGGCCCCAGCCGGCGTAGCCCAGCGCCAGCAGCGCGCGGCGCGGGGCGGTCTCGCCGCCGAGGGCTTCGAGCACGTCGCGGGTGGTGGTCAGGGCGAGCCCCTCCTTGACCGGCAGGCTGACGCCCTCAAGCAGATAGTCGTCGGTGTGCAGCACGAAGCCGCGCTCGCGCTCCACGGGGCCGCCCATCAGCACCGGCTCGTCGGCGACGCGGCGTAGCGGCGGATCGATGCCGATCTTCTCGAACAGTGATTCCAGGGTCAGGCCGTCGAGCGGGCGGTTCACCGCCAGGCCGATGGCGTGCTCGGCGTCGTGGGCGCAGAGGAAGACCACCGCCCGTTCAAAGCGGGTGTCGCCGATGCCGGGCATGGCGATCAGGAGACGTCCGGAAAGAAAGTCTGCGTCCGATGGCTCGGTCATGCGTTGATGATTGGCCTTCAGGGCGGCGGATTCAAGGTCCCCGCCTTGGCGAAACCGCCCACCGCCTCTATTTCCACCATCGAGCGCCGTTCGGCGACAAGGGAGAGATCACATGACCATCAAAGCCGGCGACACGCTGCCCGACGCCACCTTCATGACGTCCGGTCCGGAAGGCCCCCGTCCCATCACCACGGACGAGCTGTTCAAGGGCAAGACCGTCGCCGTCCTGGCCCTGCCGGGCGCCTTCACCCCGACCTGCTCGGCCAAGCATCTGCCGGGCTTCAAGGAGCACGCCGCCGAGTTCAAGGCCAAGGGCGTCGACTCCATCGCCTGCATCTCGGTCAACGACGTGTTCGTGATGAAGGCCTGGGGCGCCGACCAGGGTGTGGGCGAGGACATCATCATGCTGGCCGACGGCAACGGCGACTTCACCAAGGCCATCGGCCTGGAGATGGACGGCAGCAAGTTCGGCATGGGCCTGCGCTCGCAGCGCTACTCGATGATCGTCAAGAACGGCGTCGTCGAGACGCTGAACGTGGAAGCCGGCGGCGAGTTCAAGGTCTCGTCGGCGGACTACATGCTGGCGCAACTCTAGTCCGATCAGGGACAGACACCTGCGGTGTCTGTCCCTATTGGCTCTGCTCGATTTCCAGCACGCCCGCGCCCTGGACCACCCCGGCCACCTGGCCCGGGACCGTCGCCAGGATCTGCTCGGCATAGAAGCGCCAGACGCCGGCATAGGCCGCGTCGGACGTCGCCATCTTCGCCAGCATCCAGCCCCCCGTCACATCGCCCGCCAGCTTGAGGAACGCCGTCGCGCCTGCGAGCGCGTCCGGCGTGCCCCTGCGCGCTGACAGCCATGTGGCAGCCTCTTCCAGCGCGTCAGCGCCGGCCGCCAGCCGGGGCTCACCCACCGCGGCCTCGCGGATCTCGGCCAGCAGGGAGGCCAGGGCCGCGCCGCCGCCGAGGGTCAGCTTGCGGCCCACCAGATCGATCGCCTGGATGCCGTTGGTGCCCTCGTAGATCGGCAGGATGCGGGCGTCGCGATAGTGCTGCGCCGCGCCGGTCTCCTCGATGAAGCCCATGCCGCCATGGATCTGCACGCCGAGGCTCGCCGCCTCGACGCCGAGGTCGGTCGACCAGCCCTTGGCGATCGGCGTCAGCAGCTCCTCGCGCAGCTTGGCCGCCGTACGGTCCGCCTCGCTCGCCGCGTGGCGCGACAGGTCCGCCGCCACCGCCGTCGACAGGCAGATGGCTCGGGCGGCGAGGATCTTCGACCGCATCAGCATCAGCATCCGGCGGACGTCCGGATGGTCGTGGATCGGGGCGTTGTTCTCGCCGGTCCAGGCCGAGCGGCCCTGGCGGCGCTCGAGCGCGAAGACCAGCGCCTGCTGATAGGCCCGCTCGGCGATGCCGACGCCCTGGGCCCCGACCTGCAGCCGCGCGGCGTTCATCATGGTGAACATCGCCGCCAGCCCCTGGTGCTCAGCGCCGACCAGTTCAGCCTTCGCGCCCTCGAACGCCATCACACAGGTGGGCGAGCCGTGGATGCCCAGCTTGTGCTCGATGCCGGCCGGCCGCACGTCGTTGGGCGCGCCGACCGAGCCGTCGGCGTTCAGCAGCCGCTTGGGGCAGACGAACAGCGAGATGCCACGGCTGCCCTCCGGCGCGTCCGGCAGGCGGGCCAGCACCAGATGGACGATGTTGTCGGCGGCGTCGTGGTCGCCCCAGGTGATGAAGATCTTCTGGCCGGTCAGGCGGTAGCCGCCCTCCCCGTCCGGCTCGGCGCGGGTCGTCAGAGCGGCGAGATCCGAGCCGGCCTGCGGCTCGGTCAGGTTCATGGTGCCCGTCCATTCGCCGCTGACCAGCTTCGGCAGGAAGCGAGCCTTCTGGCTGTCGG
>CANJYY010000383.1 GCA_947479185.1 Caulobacteraceae bacterium | reverse complement strand
GCCTCCTGATAATAATTCCGGAACTGGCGCTCGAGCACGCCGTAGATACGGCGAACTTTCTGCTTTTCACGCAGCTGAACGCCATAATCCGACAGACGTCCACGACGCAGGCCATGAACGCCCGGTGCCGTTTCTGTCTTGCACTTCGTGTCGAGGGCGCGAACGCCGCTCTTCAGGAAGAGGTCGGTGCCCTCGCGACGCGAAAGCTTGCAAGTTGGTCCGATATACCTTGCCATTGCCGATTACCCTGGTCCTGATTGATTACACGCGACGCTTTTTAGGAGGCCGGCACCCGTTGTGGGGGATAGGCGTCACGTCGGTGATATTGGTGATCTTGTAGCCGCAGGCGTTCAGTGCGCGGACCGCAGATTCGCGACCGGGGCCGGGGCCCTTAACCTGGACGTCTAGGTTCTTGAGACCGTACTCGAGGGCAATGTTGCCCGCTTTTTCGGCAGCCACCTGGGCGGCGAAAGGCGTGCTCTTGCGCGAACCGCGGAAACCCGCGCCGCCAGAGGTGGCCCAGCTCAGGGTATTGCCCTGACGGTCGGTGATCGTGACGATCGTGTTGTTGAAGGATGCATGCACGTGTGCGATGCCGTCCGCCACTTGGCGACGCACCTTCTTCTTGACGACTGTCTTGGCTGAGGCGGGCTTGGCCATTGCTGTAGTTCCTGCGCTTGCTATGCGATCCGGTCAGAGACCGGATTACTTCTTGATCTGACGACGCGGACCCTTGCGGGTACGTGCGTTCGTCTTGGTGCGCTGCCCACGGACCGGCAACCCCTTGCGGTGACGTAGACCACGGTAGCAACCGAGGTCCATGAGCCGCTTGATGCTCATGTTGACTTCGCGGCGGAGATCACCTTCGACGGTGTACTTGCCGACGATGCCACGGAGCGCCTCTAGCTGCTCCTCGGACAAGGACCCGATCCGGGTCGTCTCGGGCACGTTCGCCGCGTCACAAATCTGCCGGGAACGGGTACGACCGATACCGAAGATATAGGTGAGCGCGATAACCGCGTGCTTGTTGTCCGGGATGTTCACACCCGCGATACGAGCCATTCAGATCACTCCAGTTTGGCCGGGCCAGATAGCCGCAAAAAAGCGCGGCATCTTAGCCTCGGACCCTGTTCAAATCAATCGCGACACGGCGTGCCGCGCAATTTTCCCGCTCAGCCCTGACGCTGCTTGTGACGGGGTTCAACCTTGCAGATCACCCGTACGTTACCCTTGCGGCGCACGATCTTGCAGTTACGGCAGACCTTCTTTACGGATGCCTGAACTTTCATGATGCTACTCCTGCTTTCTGTGCTGGCCCGCGCCTCAGCGCCGACCACCGTAATTCTTGAGGTTCGCTTTCTTCAGCAACCCCTCGTACTGGTGAGACATCAGGTGCGACTGGACTTGCGCCATGAAGTCCATCACCACCACGACCACGATCAGCAGCGAGGTTCCACCGAGATAAAACGGCACGCTCCAGATAACCACCAGCGCCTGGGGAAGCAGGCACACTGCCGCGATATACGCAGCCCCGAACATCGTGAGACGCGTCAACACGCCGTCTATGAAATTCGCTGTCTGCTCCCCTGGCCGGATCCCGGGCACATACGCACCGGAACGCTTCAGGTTCTCGGCAACTTCCTTGGGATTAAACACAAGGGCCGTATAGAAAAAGCAGAACAACACGATCAATACCGTAAAAAGAACTATGTTCAGAGGCTGGCCGGGCCCGAGTACGAAAGCGACGTTCTGCAGCCACTCCATGTTCTGCGCCGACTGACCAAACCACTGCGCGATCGAAGCCGGAAACAGAAGGATACTGCTGGCGAAGATGGCAGGAACCACACCGGCCATGTTGACCTTCAATGGGAGGTGGCTTGCCTGCCCCTGCACCATCTGACGGCCTACCTGACGCTTGGCATAGTTTACCGTGATACGGCGCTGGCCGCGCTCGATTCGAACGATAAGGAACACCACCCCGACACCAATCACCAGAATTGCCAGCATCGCCAGCACATTCAACTCGCCCTGCCGAGCCTGCTCGAGCGTTTGCCCTAAGGCACTGGGCAACCCCGCCACGATCCCTGCAAAAATCAGCATCGATATCCCGTTACCGACGCCGCGCTCAGTGATCTGCTCACCAAGCCACATCATGAACATCGCACCGGCTACCAGAGACACCACCGCAACGAAAAGGACACTGAAGCCCGTAGCGTAAAAGAGGCCTTGGGCGCCCATGCCCACCGACATCCCCGCCGCCTGAATTATCGCCAGACCGAGCGCACCGTAGCGGGTGTACTGCGAGATCTTGCGACGCCCGGCCTCGCCTTCCTTTTTCAGCTGCTCCAGCTGTGGCACAACGCTCGACATCAATTGAACGATGATCGAGGCGGAGATGTACGGCATGACGCCCAGCGCCATGACGCTCATTCGCTCGAGCGCACCGCCCGAGAACATATTGAACAAGCCGATGATCGTGCCTTGGCTCTGATTGAACAGCAGCTTCAACTGGTCGGGATTGATACCCGGGACCGGTATGTGCGTGCCGATCCGGTAGACGACGAGACCGAGAAACAGGAAGCGCAGCCGAGCCCAGAGCTCGCTGAGACCTGCCTGGTTCGTCTGGCCTACCGGCAATCTGGCCATCAATCCTCTACCTTGCCACCCGCGGCTTCGATCGCCGCACGCGCACCCTTCGTCACGACCACTCCCTTGAGGTGAAGTGCACGCGAAACCGCACCCGACTGGAACACGCGCACGCGCTCGATATTACGTGCCACGACGTTCGATGCTTTTAACGTGTCAAGATCGACGACATCACCCTGCACCTTATCAAGCTCGGACAGCCGGAGCTGCGCGGTGACCCGAGCGATAGCAGAGGAAAAACCGTATTTCGGCAGGCGCTGCTGGATGGGCATCTGGCCGCCTTCAAAGCCGGGGCGCACGTTGCCACTTTTACGCGCACGCTGTCCCTTGTGGCCGCGACCGGCGGTCTTGCCCAGACCGCTACCGCCACCGCGACCGACGCGGGTACGGGGCTTGCGGCTACCAGGAGCCGGGGTCAGCGTATTGAGCCGCATGTTTTCGTCGCTCATTGGGCGCCACCTTCGACTTTGACCATGTAGCCGATCTTGTTGATCATTCCACGAATGGACGCTGTGTCCTGGACCTCG
>CANJYY010000382.1 GCA_947479185.1 Caulobacteraceae bacterium | reverse complement strand
GCCGTCGTCGCCAGGGCGATCAGCGCGGCCGGGCCCCAGCGATCGACGCTGTCGGCCATCGGGCGCTTGCGGCTGAACCAGCCGATCAGCAGCGTCAGCCCGGCGTTGACCAGCGCCCAGACGACCACCTGGTTGGTGATGCTCTGCGGCAGCAGGTGCCAGGGCTTGAGCAGCACCGTCACGGCGATGAAGGCCGGGAAGAAGGTCACGATCGGCAACAGGGCTGTGGTCATAAGGCCGCCCCACCAGCGCCCGGTCCGCGCCTCGACGGCGGCGGTCGGCGCGCCGCGCAGGCCGGCGAACAGCGGCAGGCTCAGCAGGCCGTTGAACGTCCCGAGCAGCAGCACGACGAAGCCGATGAAGGCGACGCCCGTGCCGATCTCCTTCCAGATCCAGATCTGGTCATCCGCCGGCCTGGGCGTGCCGCCGACCAGGGTCTTGGCGAACCAGTCGACGGCGTCGCCGACGGCGGCGGTGGAGATGTGGTCGCCGGGGTGCGTGGTCACCGGCTGGGTCAGTCGTCGCGCGGCGCCGCTCGCGATGTCGCCGTAGACCTGGCCAGGCACGATGTCCGCCGTCGTCCCGAACACGGCCTTCAGTTTGGGCGCGGTCGCCACATCCTGGGCCCGCGCCACGCCCCACATGATCTTGCTGAACTCGTCGTACTTGCTGAACACCAGCCCCAGATTGCGCGGCCAGGCGGGCGTGCCGTCGGCGGCGAACGGAGCGCCGGTGGAGGAGCCCTCGAGCACCACGGCCCTGTAGGCGTCGGGCATGGCGGCCGCCGCCGCCAGCACCGTCCAGCCGCCCATGCTGTGGCCTTCGAGGCCTATGTTGGCCTTGTCCACGTTGGGCAGGCCGCGCAGGTATTTCAGCCCGTCCGGGCCGCCAAAGCCGTTGGAGAAGGCGGCGCCGCCGCTGTAGCCGTGTCCGGTCTGGTCCATGGCCAGCACGACATAGCCGCGCCGGGCGAACTCGATGGCGAAGGCGCTCTGGGTCTCGCGGCTGTTGATGTAGCCGTGCACGGCGAGGACGCCCGGCGCCGGGGTGGCGGCCGTGGCGTTTTTCGGGGTGTAGAGCAGGCCGCTCATGGTCACGCCGCCGGTTCCCGGGAACCGCACGTCGGTGACGGTGATCCCGCCCGACGTCTGCACCGTGCTCGCCAGCCACGACCCGGCCAGGATCAGCAGCACCCCCGCCGCGAACAGCCCCCACTTCCGCATCGTCGTTTCCCCCCGACCTGTTTTGCCGGGAGCATCGCGCGGAGTGGCCGCCGGCACAATCAGATCCTCCCCCACAGGGGGAGGGGGACCACGCGAAGCGTGGTGGAGGGGGCAATGGCTGCCCCCTCAGTCGGCTTCGCCGACAGCTCCCCCAAGGGGGGGGGGGGCATCTGCCCGGGCTTGGGCTCGTCCGCCCTTCGCCCTACTCTCTCGCCTCTGACTCGGGGACCGCCATGATCACGCTCTACCACTGCGCCGATGCGCGTTCGTTCCGGCCGCTGTGGGCGCTGGAGGAGCTGCGGCTCGACTACGACCTGCGCATGCTGCCGTTCCCGCCCCGGTTCCTGAAGAAGGAATACCTGCAGGAGAACCCGCTCGGGACCATCCCGCTGCTGGTCGACGGCGAGACGCGGATGACGGAGTCGGCGGCGATCGTCGAGTATCTTTGCCGCAAGTACGGCGCGGGCAGCGGCCTTGCGGTCGAGCCCGACGAGCCCGGCTTCGGGGCCTGGCTCAACGCCCTGCATTTCGGCGAGGCGACCCTGACCTTCCCGCAGACGCTGGTGCTTCGGTACACGCGGCTGGAGCCGAAGGAACGCCGTCAGCCGCAGGTGGCCGACGACTACGCCAAATGGTTCCTCGCCCGGCTGCGGGGGCTCGAGGCCATTGTCAGCGAGAACGAATTCGTTGCGGCCGGCCGGTTCACGGGCGGCGACATCTCGGTGGCCTACGCCCTGCTGCTGGCCTGTTCGCTGGGAATGGAAGAGAAGTTCCCGCCGGCCGTGGCCGCCTACTGGGCGCGCATGCAGGCGCGGCCGGGCTTCATCAGCGCCAAGGCGGCCCAGGCGAAGGCCTCGGCCGAACAGGGGCTGACCGCCGTGCCGCTGGATCAGCTATAGACGTCGGCACAATGACGCCCACACCCCTGATCATCGACTGCGACCCCGGCGTTGACGACGCGGTCGCGCTGCTGCTCGCCTTCGCCGCGCCCGAGGCGCTGGACCTGCTGGCCATCACCACGGTGGCCGGCAATGTCGCCGCCGACCTGACGGCCCGCAATGCGCGGATCATCCGCCAGATCGCCGGCCGCGAGGACGTGCCCGTCTACGTCGGCGCATCGGCGCCGCTGGTCCGGCCGCCGATCATCGCCAGCCATTTCCACGGCGAGTCGGGCCTTGGAACCCTGCCGGTGTTCGAGCCCGACGCGCCGGTGGCGCCGGGCGAGGCGGCCCAGGCGATCATCGACATCGTCATGCGCCGGCCGCCGGGCAGCGTCTCGATGGCCGTGACCGGGCCGATGACCAACCTGGCGCTGGCCCTCCAGCGCGAGCCGGCGCTGGCCGCGCGGCTGGGACCGGTGGTGGTCATGGGCGGCGCGCGGCGCGAGGGCGGCAACATCACCGCTTCGGCCGAGTACAATATCTACGCAGACCCGCACGCCGCCGACGTGGTTTTCCGCTCGGGCGTGAAGACCGTGGTGCTGGGCCTCGACGCCACCCACCAGGTGCGGGCCACGCCGGCGCGGGTGGCGGCGGTCAAGGCCATCGACACCCCGGCCGCCCGGGCCGTGGCGCAGCTGTTCGACTTCGCCGTCTGGACCGAACAGACCCATGTCGGCGGCGACAGCCCGCCGCAGCATGACCCCTGCACCATCCTCTATCTGCTGGCGCCGCAACACTTCACCGCCGCGCCCGTCGACCTGCAGGTCGAGACGACCTCGCCGCTGACCATGGGCCACACGGCCGTCGAGTTCCGCCTGGCCGACCCCGCCGCCGCGACCTGCCGTTGGGTGACGCAGGTCGACCATGAGGCGGTGTTCGCCGTGATCCTGGAGTTGCTGGCCCGATGAGCGCCCCTCTGATCACCGTCGTTGGATCGATCAACCTCGATTTCGTCGCCACCGCCGCGACCCTGCCGGCGCCCGGCGAGACCGTCACCGGCGCGACCCTGGCCACCCATCCGGGCGGCAAGGGCGCCAACCAGGCG
>CANJYY010000381.1 GCA_947479185.1 Caulobacteraceae bacterium | reverse complement strand
GTCCGCGGCGGCTTTCAGCAGGCTCTCCGGATCTGCCGTGGCGATCAGGTAGCGGGCCTGGTCCTCGCCGAACAGGAACGGGTGGGCGTTGCCGGGGCTGGTCGCGTCCAGCGTCAGGCCGACGTTTGAGGCCAGCGCCATGTCGGCGGCCGCGACGATCAGTCCGCCGTCCGAAAGATCATGCACAACAGTCACTTGCCGTGACTTGATCAGGCCGCGCACGAAGTCGCCGGTCCTGCGTTCCAGCGGCAGATCGACCGGCGGCGGGGCGCCGTCCTCGCGGCCGAGCACCTCGCGCAGATAGATCGAGGCGCCCAGTTCGCCGGCGTTGGCGCCGAGCAGGACCAGGGTGTCGCCGGCCTTCATCCCCGAGAAGTCGGCCCGCAGGCTGTACTCGGTCATCAAACCCACGGCGCCGACGGTCGGGGTCGGCGGGATCGCCGCGCCGTTGGTCTCGTTGTAGAGGCTGACGTTGCCGCTCACGACCGGGAAGTCGAGCACGCGGCAGGCCTCGGCCATGCCGTCGATGGCGCGGACGATCTGGCCCATGATCTCGGGCCGCTCCGGATTGCCGAAGTTCAGGTTGTCGGTGATGGCGATCGGGTCCGACCCGACGGCCGTCAGGTTGCGCCAGGCCTCGGCCACCGCCTGCTTGCCGCCCTCGTAGGGATCGTTCTGCACATAGCGCGGGGTGCAGTCGCTGGTCACGGCCAGGGCCTTGCGCGTGCCGTGGACGCGGACGATGCCGGCGTCGGCGCCGGTGGCGCTGTCCTCCAGCGTGTCGGCCATGACGTGGCGGTCGTACTGCTCCCACAGCCAGCGCTTGGAGGCCATGTCCGGGCAGCCGATGACCTGCAGGACAGCCTTCTCCCAGTCGGCGGGGGCGGGCACCTGCGCCGGGTCGAGGCGCGGATGCTTTACCGGCTCGGTCCAAGGACGGTCGTACAGCGGCGCGTCTTCCGACAGCGGCGCCAGCGGGATGTCGCAGACCACCTCGCCCTTGTGCTTCAGCACGATGTGGCCGGTCTCGGTGGTCCAGCCGATGACGGCGGCGTCGAGGCCCCACTTCTCGAAGATGGCGTGGCCTTCATGCTCGCGGCCCGGCTTGAGGATGGCCAGCATCCGCTCCTGGCTCTCCGACAGCATCATCTCGTAGGCGGTCATGCCCTCTTCGCGCTGGGGCACAAGGTCGAGATCCAGCTCGATGCCGACCTCGCCCTTGCCGGCCATCTCGACCGACGAGGAGGTCAGGCCCGCCGCGCCCATGTCCTGGATGGCGGCCACGGCGCCGGTGGCCATCAGCTCCAGCGTCGCCTCGATCAGCAGTTTTTCAGCGAACGGGTCGCCGACCTGCACGGTCGGGCGTTTCTCGTCGCTGTCCTCGTCGAACTCGGCGCTGGCCATGGTCGCGCCATGGATGCCGTCGCGGCCGGTCTTGGAGCCGAAATAGACCACCGCCAGGCCGGGGCCGGGGGCGGCCGAGTAGAAGATCTTGTCCGCGTCGGCCAGGCCCACGCACATGGCGTTGACCAGGATGTTGCCGTCATAGCCGCGGTGGAAGTTGGTCTCGCCGGCGACGGTGGGCACGCCCACGCAGTTGCCGTAGCCGGCGATGCCGGCGACCACGCCGCCGACCAGTCGCCTGGTCTTCGGATGGCTGGGATCGCCGAAGCGCAGGGCGTTCAGCAGGGCGATCGGCCGCGCGCCCATGGTGAACACGTCGCGCATGATGCCGCCCACACCCGTCGCCGCGCCCTGGTAGGGCTCGATGTAGGACGGGTGGTTGTGGCTCTCCATCTTGAAGATGCAGGCCTGGCCGTCGTCGATGTCGATGACCCCGGCGTTCTCGCCCGGTCCGCAGATCACCCGCGGCCCCGTGGTCGGGAATTTGCCGAGGTGCTTGCGCGAGGATTTGTACGAGCAGTGCTCGCTCCACATCACCGAAAACACGCCGAGCTCCACAGGGTTGGGCTCGCGGTTCAGCCGTCGCACGATCAGCTCGTACTCTTCCGGCTTGAGGCCATACTCGACGGCCGTGGCGGCCATGCTCTTCGCGGGGGAGGCGGTCATGGCGGGGACTTAGCGGATTCCTCTCGAAATGTCAGGGCGAGCGAGTGAAGATGACGCCATGAAACAGGATCGCAGAACCCTCGTGGCCGCGATGGCCGGCCTGCCGCTGCTCGGCGGCGTGGCGCGGGCCCAGACGCCGCCCGTGCGCGTGGCCATCGAGACGGCTGCCGGGACCATCACGGTCGAGCTCTACGGCGACAAGGCGCCGATCACCGTGGCGAACTTCCTGCGCTACGTCGACGAGAAGCGCCTCGACGGCGCCGAGTTCTACCGCACCGTCCGGCTTGAGGCCCTGCCCAACGCCGGCCTGCTGCAGGGCGGCTGCCACGGCGATCCCAAGCGGCTGCTGCCGCCGATCGCGCACGAGCCGACCAGCCAGACGGGCCTGCGCCACAGGGTCGGCACGCTGTCGATGCCGCGCCGGGAGCTGGGCACGGCGGACGGGGAGTTCTTCATCTGCCTCGAGGAAGCGCCCTGGTACGACGTCAACCCGATCAAGCCGGGCGACAACCTGGGCTACGCCGCCTTTGGCCAGGTGGTCGGCGGCATGGACGTGGTGCTGGCGATCCACGCGATGCCGGTGTCGGCGACCGAGGGCGCGGACTACGGCATGGCCGGACAGATCCTCGATCCGCCGGTGACGTTCACCACCGTCAAGCGGGTCTGATCAGGCGCGCTTCAGGACGCGGCGGCCGGCCCAGACGAAGCCGATCACGAACGGCAGCACCAGAATCGCCAGCAGCAGGCCGATGGCGGCCAGGCCGGGTACCGTCAGGTACTCGCCGAGCTGGAGCTTGCTGGCGTCCGGCGTGATCAGCAGGTCGCGGACCAGCGGCGCGCCGATGATTACCGCGAAGGCCAGGCTCGACAGGGCGACGAAGGCCATGGCCACCCGCGCCCTGGCCAGCGACAGGAAGGCCCCCAGCACGGCGACCAGCCAGACCGCGCCGGCGACAAGGGTCACGGCCAGGCCCTTGTCGGCGCTCAGCAGGCCGAAACCGTAGCCGACATACTGCGGATCGAAATAGCCGCGCACGGGGGCTGCGGAATGCAGGCCGGCGACGATCAGGTGGGCCAGGCCGACGAAGGCCGCCGGCGCCCCGGCTTTCGCCCGCCGCGCCACCAGCGTCCAGACGAGCAGCAGACCCGCTG
>CANJYY010000380.1 GCA_947479185.1 Caulobacteraceae bacterium | reverse complement strand
TCGCGGTCAGGACATAGATCTGCCCGCCGACCTGCGCGAAGCTGCTGGCCTGGACAGGCTCGAGGATGCCGCCCCGGGCGCGGTTCGATGTCAGGATCCTCTGCCGCTCGGCTTCCTGGGCGCGGACGCCGGCGACCAGGGGCGCGGCGACCGTGGAGAAGGCCGCGAAGCGGTCCGCCTGCACCGGCTTGCCATGCAGCGCCGCGAACCGCGGCCGGTTGGCGGGATCGAGCACGAAGGCGACGTCGATGTCGCTGGTCTGGTGCAGATACTGGCCGATGTTCTGTCCGGCCCAGTCGGCGTCGAACCGGTTGGCCAGGTGGGCGACGGCCTCGTCCCAGACGACCTGAGGCACGGCGCGGTGGGCCACCTCGCCGATGATGCCGTGCAGGCCGTTGGCGACGATGGCCTCCTCACGCGCGCGGGCGACGCTGTCGAAGTGCGCGGTCAGGCTCAGCAGGACACTGACCATCAGCGCGATGCTAAGGGTCGCGAGGCCTGCGATCGGCCAGAAGAAGTCGGCCTTGAGGATCTTTCCGTGCATCGTCGCTCGGTTCCACGGTCGTGTTCGCGGAACCTGACTAGCGATGACCCCCTAACAGTGAGGTAACGGGACAGTAGAAACCCCGGGACACGACATGGGGCAGAAGAACGAAGGTCCCGGATTTGGGCGATAAGCTGAAATGCGGGGGCGCTGCCGGAAGCTCAATATGAGTATACGGTCCCCTCTACAGTCAGATCGACCGCGGGGGAAAGTTGGGGCCCGGTGTCATGGGACGCCCCGGCGGCCAGGGGGAGGGTGCGGACGGCTCGGCGCCGGCCAGCGCCTCGAAGGCGGCGACGATATCCTCGTCGCTGATCAGGTCGGGTGTCTGGAAGCGGGTGAACACCAGGCCGGTGATCAGGGCGTCGATCACCCGGGCGAACCGGTCGGCGGGCATCGGCAGGGAGCCGTTCGGCGCGATCTTCAGGAAGCCGGCGGCCATGGCCCGGTAGGTCTCGGCGTTTCGCTCGGTCATCCGCTCGCGCATGTGCGGATGGGTGAGGATGTAGAGCTGGAAGGCCGCCGCGCCGGCCGCCATCGGCGCCCGGGCCCGGGACGCGGCCGCCACGGCCTCGCCGAGGATGCGCAACTGCGTCCTCAGCGGCGCTCCGGGCCGGAAGTCGGCCTCGATCGGCGTCCACTGGCTGTCCATCACGGCCAGGAACAGGTCTTCGCGACTCTTGAAGTTGCCGTAGAATGACCCCCGCGACAGGCTGGCCCGAGCGCAGACCGCCTCGATCGAGGTGCGGTCGAAGCCGCGCTCGGCGATGACGGCGGCGGCCGCCTCGACGAGAGTCGCGCGGGTCCTCTGGCGCTTGTCGCCCTTGGGAACGCCTTTGCGGCTGACCGGTGTTCGCGTCATGGGCGATACCTACGGCGCCAGATTAAATGCAGCAATGGATATAACCGGGCCGCGACCTGTCGATCTCGCCCGGTTGGCGATAAAGTCGGCGCTGTATTAAAATCAACAACGATTTTAACGCTTTACAGGCGATTGGCGGATCGCCTGACGCGCGAGGGGGTCAGCTCGCCGTCATGCCGCCGTCGACCACCACCTCCGAGCCGGTCATGAAGGCCGCTCCGTCGGACGCCAGGAAGACGATGGCGTTGGCGATGTCGATGTCGCGGCCCAGCCGGCCCATCGGATGGCTCTGGGCGAACCGCTCCATCATGCTGTTGGAGCCTTCGCCGGTCCGCTCGGCGATCGCCGCCGCCGCGCCGGCCATCATCGGCGTGTCGATGATCCCCGGGTGCACCGAGTTGACGCGGATCTTCAGGCCCCCGCGCGCGCATTCCAGCGCCGCCGCCTTGGTCATCAGCCGCACCGCGCCCTTGGAGGCGTTGTAGGCCAGGCCGCCGGCCTGCCCGACCAGGCCCGCCACCGACGACAGGTTGATGATCGACCCGCCGCCGTCCCACTGCTGCGCCCGCTCGGCGATGGCCGGGATGGCGTGCTTGAGGCCGAGGAACACGCCCTCGACATTGACCTGCTGCATGCGGCGGAAGTCCTCGAGCGCCGTGTCGACGATCGGCTTCATCCAGAAGATGCCGGCGTTGTTCACCAGGATGTCGAGCCCGCCGAAGGTCTCGCGGGCGAAGGCCACGGCGGCGATCCAGTCGGCCTCGACGGTCACGTCGTGCTTTAGGTAGGCCCCGCCGACGGCCTCGGCCGTGGCCGTCCCGTCATTGAAGTCGGTGACCACCACCTTGGCGCCCGCCGCGGCCAGCGCCTTCGCGGTCGCCGCGCCGATGCCGCGCGCCCCGCCAGTGACCAGCGCCACCCGCCCCTTGAGATCCTGCATGCCGTCCTCCCCGTCTTGTTGCGTTCGCCTATAGCCGTATTCTCCGCCGACGGCGCGGTGGAGACGCCGACCTTGCGGGGGGAGGGGATGATCGATCCGAACGGGATAGCCCATATCCAGCTGTCGGTGCGGGACGTGGCCCGCAGTAGGCCGTTCTACTACCGGCTGCTGCACGAGACGTTCGGCATGACGATCCAGTACGATTTGCATGGGCAGGTGTTCTACTGCATTGGCGGCCGCACCGGGATCGTCATCCGCCCGGTTGCGCCGGAGCATGCCGACATCGCCTTCGACCAGTGGCGCGTCGGGCTGCACCACTTCTGTTTCCGTCTGCGCACGGCCGAGGACATCGACGCGCTGCATGCGGCGCTGGTCGAGATGGACGCTGTCATCGTCCGCGCCCCGGAGAGGGGGCCCTGGGCGCCCGGCTACTACTCGGTGCTGTTCGAGGACCCCGACGGCATCCGCATCGAGGCGGTGTTCATTCCCGGCGCCGGCAATCTGGCGGTGATCGGGGATGAGCCGCTGACGCCGCCGCGGCCAGGCTGACCGCGACGGCCCTTTGGAATACCGTGCGCTTTCGGGCTAGAAGGCCCGCGTGACCCAACACCCCGCCCACCGCCTCTCCGTCGCGCCGATGATGGACTGGACCGACCGCAACTGCCGGGCGTTCCACCGCGCCCTGACGCGCCGGACGCTGCTCTATACGGAGATGGTCACCACCGGCGCGGTGCTGCACGGCGACCGGGACAGGCTGCTGGGCTATGACCCGGTCGAGCATCCGGTGGCGTTGCAGCTGGGCGGCTCGGACCCCGACGACCTGGCGGCCAGCGCCAGGTTCGGCGCGGCGCTGGGCTATGACGAGATCAATCTCAACATCGGCT
>CANJYY010000379.1 GCA_947479185.1 Caulobacteraceae bacterium | reverse complement strand
GGATGATCAGGGTGACGCCGATCAGCAGGCTCAGGGCGAAGATGCCCCAGAAGGCCCAGATCGCCGAACCGCCGCTGGCGACCAGGACCACGATCAGGGCCACGATGGCCGCCGCGATCAGGATATTCAGCAGGTGGCGGGCCGGCAGCAGGATCGGCGCGCCGCCCATGTTGCCGTTCAGCTTGGCGAAGGCGATGACCGAGCCCGTGAAAGTGATGGCGCCGATGGCCAGGCCCAGCGACAGCTCGATCAGGCTGTTGAGGTGGATGGCCCCGTCCTCGCCCACGATGCCGTAGGCGCCGGGCGTGTAGATGGCGGCCACGGCCACCAGACAGGCGGCCATGCCGACCAGGCTGTGGAAGGCGGCGACCAGTTGCGGCATCGAGGTCATGGCCACGCGGCGGGCGATGATCGCCCCGACCACGCCGCCGACGGCCACGCCCGCGCCGATGAGGCCGAGCGTGATGGCGTCGAGCACGCCCTGGCTCAGCAGCGTCAGCAGGGTCACGCCGACGGCGATGGCCATGCCGATCATGCCGTTGCGGTTGCCCGCCTGGCTGGTCTCGGGGCTCGACAGCCCGCGCAGGGCCAGAATGAACAGCACGCCCGAGATGATGTAGGCGATGGCGGCGATGTTGGCGTTCATGATTTCAAATCCCCCGAACGCGCGCTCAATGGCCGCTCTTGCCCTTGGCGGGCTCTTTTTTCTTGTACATGGCCAGCATGCGCTGGGTGACCAGGAAGCCGCCGAAGATGTTCACCGCGGCGAAGGCGGCGGCCAGGGCGCCGGCGCCCTTGGACACCCAGACGTTGGCGGGAATGGCCCCGCCGCCGGCCAGATCAGCGCTTCCGCCGTTGGCGGCGGCGGCCAGCAGGGCGCCGACGATGATCACGGACGAGATGGCGTTGGTCACGGCCATCAGCGGCGTGTGCAGGGCGGGCGTGACGCTCCAGACCACGTAGTAGCCGACGAAGATCGCCAGCACGAAGATGGCCAGGCGGAAGACGGTGGGATCGACGACGGTTTCCATCTCGCGCTCTCTACTTCTTCTTCGGGGCGGGCTTGGCGGCCGGCTTGGCGGCCGCCTTGGGTTTCGCAGGCGCTTTCGGAGCGGCAGGCTTCTCAGCAGCCGGCTTGGCCGAAGCCGCCTTGGCGGGCGCCGGCGCGGCGGCCGGGGCCGTCTTCAGCTGTTCGTGGACGATGGCGCCGTCCCTGGTCACCAGCGCCGCCTTGAGGATCTCGTCCTCGAGGTCCGGGGCCAGCTTGCCTTCCTTGTCCAGCAGCAGGACGGCGAAGGCCATCAGGTTGCGGGAATAGAGGGACGAGGCGTCGGCGGCGATGCGGCCGGGCAGGTTGGGAATGCCGAGGATCTTCGCGCCGTTGGCGGTCACGAACACCTGGCCGAGCTTGACGCCCTCGACGTTGCCGCCCTGTTCGACGGCGAGGTCGACGAGGATCGAGCCGGGCTTCATCGAGGCCACCTGGGCGGCCGTGACGAGGCGCGGCGCCGGCCGGCCCGGGATCAGGGCCGTGGTGATGACGATGTCCTGCTTGGCGATATGCGAGGAGACCAGTTCGGCCTGCTTGGCCTGGTACTCTTTCGACATCTCCTTGGCGTAGCCGCCGGCGGTCTGGGCGTTCTTGAACTCCTCGTCCTCGACGGCGAGGAACTTGGCGCCGAGCGACTCGACCTGTTCCTTGGTGGCGGGACGCACGTCGGTGGCGGTCACCACCGCGCCGAGGCGGCGGGCGGTGGCGATGGCCTGCAGGCCGGCGACACCGACGCCCATGACGAACACCTTGGCCGCGGCGATGGTGCCGGCGGCGGTCATCATCATCGGCATGGCGCGGCCGTAGGCCTCGGCCCCCTCGATCACGGCGCGATAGCCGGCGAGGTTGGCCTGGGAGGACAGCACGTCCATCACCTGGGCGCGGGTGATCCGCGGCACGAACTCCATGGCGAAGGCCGAGGCCTTGGCCTTGGCCAGCGCTTCGAGCGTGGCGCGGTCCTGGTAGGGATTGAGCGTGGCCACGACCATGGCGCCCGGCTTCAGGGCGGCGATCTCGTCGGCCTCGGGCCCGCGCACCTTGAACAGCACGTCGGCCTTGGCGACGGCGTCCTTCAGCGTCTTGGCGATGGTGGCGCCGGCGGCGGCGTAGTCGGCGTCAGGAAAGCTGGCCGTGGTTCCGGCGCCCGACTCGACGGTCAGGGACCAGCCGGCGGCGATCAGCTTCTTGACCGTCTCGGGAGTCGCGGCGACCCGGGTTTCACCGGCGCGACGTTCGCGGGTGACGGCGATGACTGGCATGGAACTCCCCATCCGGGCGCGGTTTGAGTCGCGCCCCTTTAGGGAGCCTGTTTAGGGGAAGATATTGCCCGTTGTCGAGCCTGCCGATGGTGCGCCGCGAAAAACTATGCCGCGACGCAGCATCCGGGGCGGGGATTAGTGCCCGCCGGACTTCTTTCCGCCGAGCACCAGGACGCCGATCGCCGTCACGACCACGCCCGGGATCAGGCCGCCGAGGAAGCCGGCCGGGGTGCAGAACCACAGCGTCAGCATGAGGAGCGCGACGACCAGGGCCAGCGAGCCCCACTTCGTCATGCCCATCACGGCGTCATAGGTCGAGGTCTGCTCGGAGATGTCCATCTCGCCGCGGTGATATTCGGAAGCCATCGGTGTTTCCTGCGCTCTGATGGGCCGGGATTACTATGGCGGGGGCGTTGGCTCAAGGGGGGCGGTTAGGGGCTAGGGGCTAGGGGCTAGGGGCTAGCGACGGGTAGGCGCGGCATCGGCGGCGTGAACCGACGAACTAGTCCCTATCCCCTAATCCCTAGTCCCTTTCGCCAGGCCACCCCGCCAGCAACCCGCGCAACGCCCCGACAAACGCCAGCGGCTGGTCGATCATCACATGGTGGTCGGCGTCGGGGATCGCGATCTGCGGCGAGCCCGGCGGCAGCAGGCCGCGCATGTAGTCGAGGATCTGCGGCTCGGCGAGACGGGACCGGTCGCCCCACATCATCGCCAGGGGACAGGTGATGTTGGCCAGCAACGGTCCCCGGTCCTCCATCATGAAGGACGACCACATGAAGGGATCGAATCGCCAGGTCCAGCCGCCCTCGACTTCCTTGAGGGCGTTCCGCGCGATCCAGTCGGCGATGTAGGGGTTCTCGCAGCCCTGCGGCGGGGCCAGCCGGAAGCGGCCGAGCGCCTCGGTCAGGGTCGGGTAGACCCGATTGG
>CANJYY010000378.1 GCA_947479185.1 Caulobacteraceae bacterium | reverse complement strand
CCCAGGGTTGCACATATAGGACGGGAGAGAGTTTCCACAGCATGACCAGCACCGCCGTAACCTTGTCCCAACAGGCCGCCAGAAGGCTTCACGCCATCAGCGTGACCGAAGGCCGGCCGTTGCTGCTGCGCGTGGCGGTCGATGGCGGCGGCTGTTCCGGCTTCCAGTACCGCTTTGACCTGGTGCCCGAGGGCGAGCCGGACGATCTGCGGATCGAATGCGACGGCGCCGCGGCGCTGGTGGATCCCGTCTCCCTGGCCCTGCTCAAGGGCTCGGTGATCGACTTCGTCGACGAACTGGCCAGCGCCGAATTCCGCGTGCGCAACCCCAACGCCAAATCCAGCTGCGGCTGCGGGGTCAGCTTCTCGATCTGACATCCGGCCGCCGCCCGGGAGCCGCCATGACCTTCCGTTCGCTGATGCTCGCCGCCGCCCTGGCTGCCCTGGCCCCCACCGCCTTCGCCGCCGCGCCGGTCGAGACCTTCGTCGAGATTCCCGGCGGTCCCGGCCCGCTCAAGGGCACAATGCTCGGCCCGGCTGACGGGCCGCACGGACCGGCCGTGCTGATCCTCGCCGGATCGGGGCCCACCGACCGCGACGGGCTCAACCCGCTCGGCGTGAAGGCGCCCAGCTATCGCCAGATCGCCGAGGGGCTCGCGGCCCAGGGCGTGACCAGCCTGCGCGTCGACAAGCGCGGCCTGTTCGCCAGCGGCCTGGCCGCCGCCGATGCCAACGCCGTCACCGTGGTCGATCTGGCCGCCGACGCCCACAACTGGGCCGTCAGGCTGAAGGCGGACACCGGCGCGCCTTGCGTCTGGCTGCTCGGGCACAGCGAGGGGGCGCTGGTGGCCCTGATCGCGGCGCAGAACCCCAGGGACATCTGCGGCCTGATCCTCGTCGCCGCGCCCGGCCGCCGCCTCAGCGACGTGCTGCGCGAACAGCTGAAGGCCAATCCGGCCAACGCCCCGCTGCTGCCCCAGGCCCTGCCGGCGATCGACGCGCTGGAGGCGGGCAGGACCGTCGACACCACCGGCATGCACCCGGCCCTCCTCGGCCTGTTCCGGCCCAACATCCAGCCCTTCCTGATGGTCATGTTCCGGCAGGAGCCGGCGAAGCTGGCGGCGGCCTACAGGGGCCCGATCCTGATCCTGCAGGGCGACGCCGACATCCAGGTGTCGGTGGCCGACGCCAACCTGCTCAAGACCGCCCAGCCGGCGGCGACGCTGGTCATCCTGCCGGGCGTCAACCACACGCTACGGCTGGGCAGCCGCGACCGCGCCGAGACCCAGGCCAACTACGCCGACCCGTCCCTGCCCCTCGCGCCGGGCGTCGTCGACACCATCGCGGCGTTCGTGAAACGTCAGCCCGGCACGAACTGAAGCACGGTCACCAGCGCCAGGGCCCAGATCAGCGGGGCGCTCATGTATCCCCATGCGACAGTCTCGCGGTTGCGGCGGAACATGATCCAGGCCACGAACGGCGCGACGATGCAGACGATCCAGAAGCTGATCATCAGCGCGAAGCCGATCCAGGCCAGCGGGTTGAACAGGTTGCCCCTGGCGTCGAAGATCAGCGGCGAGAACAGGACCCCCACGGCGCCGAGCGGCATGAGGCCGGCGCAGACCAGAGTCGCCAGCACAAGCAGGACCTGCCGCGTCTTGCGATCTATTACGACGTTGGTCTTGAGCGCGCTCGCCATGGGCCCTAGCCTCCCCCGCCGCAGCCGGAGCCGTCAATGCGACTCGCCACCTGGAACGTGAATTCCGTCAACGCTCGCCTGGAAACGGTGTTGGGATGGTTTGAGGAAGCCTCTCCCGACGTCGCCGTGCTGCAGGAAATCAAGTGCATCGATGAGAAGTTTCCCGCCGAAGCCTTTGAACGGCTTGGCTATAACGTCGCTGTGCATGGTCAGAAGACCTACAACGGCGTGGCCATGCTGTCGAAGACGCCGCTGGAGGACGTGCGACGCGGCCTGCCGGGCGACGACGCCGACGAACAGGCCCGTTACATCGAGGCGGTGGTCTCCGGACCCGTTCCGGTGCGCGTGGCCGGCATCTATCTGCCCAACGGCAACCCGATCGGCACCGAGAAGTTCGCCTACAAACTGGCCTGGATGGAGCGGCTGCGGCGGCACGCGACCGAGTTGCTTCGCTATGAGGAGCCGCTGGTCATCGCCGGCGACTACAACGTCATTCCCCGGCCCGAGGACGCCGACAAGCCGGAAGGCTGGCTGGGCGACGCCCTGTTCCAGCCGGAGAGCAAGGCGGCTTATCGCGCGCTGCAGAACCTCGGCCTGACCGACGCCTTCATGCAGGTCGACGGCGGCGCGGGGGCCTATACCTTCTGGGACTACCAGGCCGGGGCCTGGCCGCGGAACCACGGCATCCGCATCGACCACGCCCTGCTCTCGCCCCAGGCCGCCGACCGGCTGACCGGGGTCGTGATCCACAGCGACGTGCGCGGCCGGGAAAAGCCATCGGACCATGTACCGGTCGTGGTGGAGCTGGCCCTGTGATCAAGCTGACCTTCTGCCTGATCCGCCGGCCGGAATTCACCCGCGAGACCTTCCAGGACTACTGGTTCAACGTCCACGCCCCGCTGGTCGCCAGCGTCAAGGACGCCCTGCGCATCCGCCGTTACGTTCAGATGCACAGCCTGCCGGTCGAGGTCAGCGCTGATACCCGCGCCGCCCGGGGCGGGCCGGAAGGCTATGACGGCGTGGCCGAACTCTGGTGGGACAGCTTCGAGGACATGGCCGTGACCGGCTCCGATCCCGCCGCCCGCGAAGCCGGCCGGCTGCTGCTCGAGGACGAGAAGCGCTTCATCGATCTGGCGAAGTCCCCGCTGTGGTGGGGCAAGGAACGGGTCATCATCGGCTGAAGGCTGTGTGAGTGATTGCTCACATTTTGCTTGCCTGAGGAACGGCGTCGAGGTAGTGAGTGATTGCTCACATCTGGAGACGCCGCCATGCGTTCGTTCACCTACCCCGAGTTCTGCGCCGCCCTGACCGCCAACGGCCGCCCCGCCCATCGGGGCCGCGTCGCCGTCCGCAAGCCCGCCCCCCGGGCGCCGCGCAAGGGCTGACGCCGTCCGGGACTCCCGCTAGCCTGTTCGGAATGACCGACATGGCGCGCCTGTTTCTGCTTCTGGGGATCGCCGGCGCCGCCGTGACCTTCCTCGGCAGCCTGGCGCTGTGGTTCCTCGACGAGCCCCGCCGCATCCGCCGGGCCCTGCGCCGGGTGCTG
>CANJYY010000377.1 GCA_947479185.1 Caulobacteraceae bacterium | reverse complement strand
GAACTGGTCACCAAGGCGCTGGCGTAGAGTCCGTTCACTCCTCCCCGCTTGCGGGGAGGGGGACCCTGCGGAGCAGGGTGGAGGGGTCAGCGCCGCGGTCGCCGGAAGGACCGGAATTCAGGATGGAGCGGCTGGCTTTCGCGCCGCCCCCTCCACCGCCCTCCGGGCGGTCCCCCTCCCCTCTGCGAGGGGAGGATCAACGCGCGAAGAAGGCCGCCCTCAACCTCGGCCAGAACGTGTTCAGCGCCAGCCCGGCCATGACCAGGCCGGCGGCGGCCAGTTTCCAGCCGGGCAGCGCCTCGTGCAGGAACACCGCCGAGGCGGCCATGCCGAACACCGGCACCAGCAGCGACATCGGCGCGATGGTGGCCGCCGGATAGCGGGCCATCAGCCAGCCCCAGACGGCGTAGCCGAACATGGTGTTGCCGACCGCCTGCCAGACCACGGCGGCCCAGGTCAGCGTATCGGCCCGCATCACGCCCGCGCGGATCGCCGGCCAGCCCTCGAAGATCAGCGAGAAGGTCAGCAGCGGCGGGATCGAGAACAGGCTGGCCCAGACCACATAGGCCAGCATGTTGACCCCCGGCGTGCGGCGGGCGACCAGGTTGCCGCCGGCCCAGCTCATCGCCGCGACCAGAACCAGAGCGATGCCCAGTGGGGTGGCCGAGCCGTCGGTGCGCCAGATGATCACCCCGATTCCGGCCGCGGCCAGCGCCAGGGCCGCGTACTGGAACGGCCGCACCCTTTCGCCGGTCAGCCGCATGGCCAGGGCGATGGTGAAGAAGGCCTGGGTCTGCACCACCAGCGAGGCCAGGCCCGGCGAGATATGGCCCTTCATGGCGATGAACAGCATGCCGAACTGCCCGGCCCCGATCAGCACGCCATAGGCCGCGAGATTGCGCCACGGCACATCGGGCTTCTTCAGGAACAGCGCCGCCGGCAGGAAGGCGACGCTGAACCGCAGGGTGGCGAACAGCAGCGGCGGCAGATGGTCCAGCCCGACGCGGATGACCACGAAGTTAGAGCCCCACACGGCCATGACCGCGAGGGCCAGCAGCGCGTGCCGGAGCGAGAGGGAATCGGGGTTCATCGGCGGGCGACTCCGGTCGGCGAGCGCCTGCTCTAGGCGTTTGCCGCCGGTTCGACATCGCATTTCTGCGGCGGGCGGCGTCAGCATTCCCGCCCGTTTCGGGTAGCCCTGTGAGTCTTCCGCACCACGATGGGCCGTCATCTGGTCGCGGCGGTGGACAAATCACCCATTCGCCCGTGACGCGATGCCGGCCCTTCCGTAAGATTCCCCGCACGGGGACTGACTCGGACTTGGGGATCAAAGATTGGCGGGGAAACGGCGCAAGGCAGGAAAGGCCGGCGAGCCATCCTTTGCCGCGTCGCAGAGCCGCGCCCCGTCGGGCGCCTTCGTGCGCATCGCCATCCTCGCCGCCCTGGTCATGCTGGCGGTGTTCGCGGCGGTCGGCATCGTCCGCTACCAGCGCGGCTGGGCGCTGACGCCCGCCTCGGGCGGACCGGACGCCGCCGCCCAGATTCTCGCCGCTCGACTGGACGCCCGCCTCGCCCAGCGCGGCGGCGGACTGTCCACGGCCGTGGAACTGCTGGGCCGCTCGCCGGACGGCCCGATCGACGCGGCCGAAAGCGCCCTGCGCGCGGCCGGGTCCGGGGTGGCCGGCGTGGCGGTGGTCAGCGGCGACGCCGTCGCCGCCATCGCCGGACGGGCCGACGGCGCCGACTGGAAGGGCGCCGCCCGGCTGGCCCAGGCCTCCGGCAAGTCGCGGTGGGCCGGAGTCGCGGCCGGCGACCCCCGCCGGCTCTACATCGCCCGCGTCATTCCCGGCCGCGCCGTGATCCTGACCGCCGAGGACCTGGCGAAGCTGCCGCTGGTGACCTCGGACAAGGGCGCCTCGGCCATCGCCACACCTGAAGGCCGGATCCTGGCCGCCGCCGGCGTCGGCGGCGTCAGCCAGGCGAGCACCGTGCGCGAAGCCTTCGGCCTGCCGCCCGGCGACCTGAGATCCGACGTCCTGGTGCGCGGCCGCCGTCCCGACGGGGCCCTGGTCGATGTCGCCAGCCAGCCGGTGGCCGACGGCCTGCTGACCGTTCTGGGCGGCGCCCCGCCGGTCGGGCCGATCGAGGCCAACCAGGAGCGCATCAACGGCATCGTCTCACTGCTGGTGCCGCTGGGCATCGGCATCGCGCTGGCCCTGCTGCTGTTCAGCCAGAGCCGCAAGGCCGAGGCGGCGCAGCGCGCCTTCATCGAGAGCGAGCAACGCTTCCGCATGGCCGTCGAGGCCGCGCGCTGCGGCATCTGGGAATGGGACCTGGTCGAGGACCAGGTGTTCATGTCCGACGTCACCGGGGTGATCTTCGGCTGGGGCGGCGGCGGCGTCGTCAGCGGCCAGGAGGTGCTCGACCGGGTCGCGCCGGACCATCGCGAGCGGGTCCGCCAGGCGCTGGCTCACGCGGCGGCCTACGGCGCCTTCGACGTGTCGTTCCGCGTGCCGGACCTGCAGGGCGGCAAGTCGATCTGGATCGACGCCCGCGGCCAGGGCTTCGGCCAGGCGGGCGAGGACGGCCACCATCGCATCATCGGCGTGGCCCTCGACGTCACCGAGGAGCGGCTGGCCCAGGCCCGCGCCCAGGCCGCCGAGAACCGGCTGCGCGACGCCATCGAGAGCGTCTCGGAAGCCTTCGTGCTGTGGGACCGCTCCGGCCGCCTGCTGCTGTGCAACCGCAACTACCGCAGCGTCTTCAACCTCGAGCCCAAGATCCTCAAGCCCGGCGCGGCCCGCGACCACGTCAACCGCTTCGTCCAGCTGGCCATCAAGCAGGAGATCGCCGGCCCGGAGGGCATGCGCGGCATTCGTGAGGCCGAGCTGATGGACGGCCGCTGGGTGCAGATCTCCGAGCGCCGCACGGCCGAGGGCGGCCTGGTCATGACGGCCACCGACATCTCCGCCGTGAAGGCCCAGGAAGAGGCCCGCCGCCTCAACGAGGAGCAGCTGCAGAACGCCGTGGTCAGCCTCGAGCGCAGCCAGGAGCAGCTGGCCGAGCTGGCGCGCAAGTACGAGAACGAGAAGGTCCGCGCCGAGGCCGCCAACAAGGCCAAGAGCGAGTTTCTGGCCAACATGTCCCACGAGCTGCGCACGCCGCTCAATGCGGTCAACGGCTTCAGCGAGATCATGATCGCCGAGATGTACGGTCCGCTCGGCGACGCCCGCTACAAGGAATACG
>CANJYY010000376.1 GCA_947479185.1 Caulobacteraceae bacterium | reverse complement strand
GCGGCGTGCTGGAGGCGGTCGGCATGGCCTTCCACGCCTCACAGGACTTCTACTCGCACAGCAACTGGGTCGACCCGGTGGCCGGCGGAAAGGGCCGGGCGGGACCGCCGGGTCTGGGCCAGGCGACGCCGGCGGGCTGGCTCGACCAGGCCTGGCCCGACGAGCGCATGCCGCAGGGCCTGATCAGCGGCTGCTACGCGGGGTTCCCGGAGACGCTCTACTGCCAGGGGCGGGTCAGGCACGCGACGCTGAACAAGGACGGCGCGCGCTCGCCGCGCGGGGCGAATGGCGTCTATCGCCGGGCCATGGATGTCGCGGCCGACGACACCAGGGGGCGCTGGACCTGGTTCCTCGCCCGGCTGGGGGAGGTCTACGGTCCCGAGCGGGGCCGGCGCATGGCCTGCGTGATCCGCCGCGACGATCCGGCCCGCTGCTGGGCGTAGGGCGCAAGAAAAAGGGGACATGCACCGCCTTCGGTACGTGTCCCCTTTGCCTGCAGAAGACGGGGACACGCACTGAAGTGCATGTCCCCGATTGATCAGCCGCCGGCCATCTTGCGGAAGAACTTCTGGCCCTGCTCGCCGCCGGCGAAATAGGCCTTCTGGCCGGCTTCGTCGGTGATCTTGCTCCAGTTGTCGCGGACTTCCTCGACCGACAGGCCGCCTTCACCGAGGTAGACGCCCTCGGTCTCGATGATGCGCGACAGGGCGAACACGCCCGCGCCGGCGGTCAGGATGGCGCCCGTGGGGGCTTCTTCCGAGACCAGGTAGACCACGCCCGGGGTGACGTACTCGGGCTTCAGCTTTTCCAGCACTTCCGGCGGCATCAGGCCTTCGGTCATGCGCGTCGCGGCGACGGGGCTGATGGCGTTGATGTGGATGTTGTTCTTCTGGCCTTCGAGCTTGATGGTGTTCATGAAGCCGATGATGCCGAGCTTGGCCGCGCCGTAGTTCGACTGGCCGAAGTTGCCGTACAGGCCCGACGAGGAGGTCGTGACGACGATCCGGCCGTAGTTCTGGGCCTTCATGATCTCCCAGACCGCCTTGGTCGGCTTCATCGTGCCCATCAGGTGGACGTTGAGCACCAGCTCGAAGTCCTCGACGGTCATCTTGGAGAACGACTTGTCGCGCAGGATGCCGGCGTTGGCGATCAGGATGTCGATGCGCCCCCAGGCGTCCATCGCGTCCTTGACCATCCTGGCCACACCCGCGTCGTCGGTGACCGAGCTGCCATTGGCCAGGGCTTCGCCGCCCATGGCCTTGATCTCGGCGACGACCGCCTCGGCCGCGGCCGAGTTGCCGCCCGAGCCGTCCATCGTGCCGCCCAGGTCGTTGACCAGGACCCTGGCGCCGCGGCGGGCCAGTTCCAGGGCATGCTGACGTCCGAGACCGCCGCCGGCCCCCGTGACGATCGCGACCTTACCGTCGAAGCGAATGTCGGCCATGTGAGAGTTCCTCTGCGCTAACGCCTGTTTGGATTTCGGCGGCGTTTTGCGGCGCAGCAGAGGAGGCGTCAAGGGTGACCTAACGCCCGCTCCTGCCGAACACGTCCATCAGCTCGGCCACCTTGCGGCGTTGTTCGTCGGCGTCGCCGCTGGCGATGGCGTGTTCTACGCAGTGGGCGACGTGGTCGCGCAGGACTTCTTCCTCGACCTTGCGCAGCGCGGCCTGGACGGCGGCGATCTGGGTGACCACGTCGATGCAGTAGCGGTCATCGGCGATCATTTTCGACAGGCCGCGCACCTGGCCCTCGATGCGGTTCAGGCGTTTCAGCACGGAGCCCTTGGCGATGTCATGCATTTACATACCCCCTGGGGGTTCTTGAAGGATACCGGTGGGGGGTATATATCGGCGGACGCCCGATTGGGAAAGACCTCGCGAGGAAACCTGTATGGCCACGCCTGATCACGCGCATCATCACGGACATGCCCATCCTCATGCGACCGGCGTGAAGGATCCCGTCTGCGGCATGACCGTCGATCCGGCGACGGCGACGCATCACGCCGTACATAAGGGGCAGGACTACGGGTTCTGCTCGGCCGGCTGCGAGGCGAAGTTCGTCGCCGACCCTGACCGCTACCTGAACCCCGCGCCGGTGGCGGCGGCGCCGGCGGGGATGATCTGGACCTGCCCGATGCACCCGGAGATCCGTCAGGACGGGCCGGGGTCCTGTCCAATCTGCGGCATGGCGCTGGAGCCGGAGACGGTCAGCCTCGACGCCGGCCCCAATCCCGAGCTGGCCGACATGACGCGGCGGCTGTGGATCGCGCTGGCGCTGACGATCCCGGTGTTCGCGCTCGACATGGGCCTGCACCTGCTGGGCCTGACGCCGCCGTGGAGCGGACAGACCACGGCCTGGATCGAGCTGGTTCTGGCCAGTCCCGTGGTGCTGTGGGCCGGGGCGCCGTTCTTCCAGCGCGGCTGGGCCTCGCTGGTCAGCCGCAACCTCAACATGTTCACCCTGATCGCCCTGGGGACCGGCGCGGCCTGGCTCTATTCAGTGGCCGCCACCGTGATCCCCGACCGGCTGCCGCATACCTTCCACGGCCATGACGGCCTGCCGCCGATCTATTTCGAAGCGGCGGCGGTGATCACCGTGCTGGTGCTGCTGGGCCAGGTGCTGGAACTGCGGGCGCGGGAACAGACCGGCGGGGCGATCCGCGCGCTGCTGGATCTGGCGCCGCGCACGGCCCGACGGCTCGCCGACGACGGCAGCGAGGCCGAGGTCGGGGTCGACGCCATCCATCCCGGCGACCGGCTGCGGGTGCGGCCCGGCGAGAAGATCCCCGTCGACGGGGCGGTGCTCGAAGGGCGCAGCCATGTCGACGAGTCGATGGTCACCGGCGAGTCCATGCCCGTGCTGAAGGAGGCCGGCGCGACGGTCGTCGGCGGGGCCATCAACCAGACCGGAGCCTTCATCATGCGGGCCGACCGGGTCGGGCGCGACACCCTGCTGGCGCGAATCGTCGACATGGTCGCCCAGGCCCAGCGCAGCCGCGCGCCGATCCAGCGGCTGGCCGACAGGGTCGCCGGCTGGTTCGTGCCGCTGGTCATCGCCGCCGCCGTGGCCGCCTTCATCGGCTGGGCGCTGTGGGGGCCGGAGCCGCGCATGGCCAACGCCCTGGTGGCGGCCGTCAGTGTGCTGATCATCGCCTGTCCCTGTGCGCTGGGGCTGGCGACGCCGATGTCGATCATGGTCGGGGTCGGCCGGGGCGCCCGTGCCGGGGTTCTGATCCGCAACGCCGAGGCGCT
>CANJYY010000375.1 GCA_947479185.1 Caulobacteraceae bacterium | reverse complement strand
GGACGTCGCCTTCCTGGCGGCCAACGGCGGTCACCACGACACCGCGCGGATCGGGCCGATGCTGGCCAATCCGCTGGTCCACATCGGCGCCAGCGACGGCGGCGCGCACCTGTCGTCCTTCTCGACCTATGGCGACACCGGCTATCTGTTCAGCGAGTTCGTGCGCAAGTCGGGCGACTTCACCCTTGAGCAGGCTGTGAAGAAAATCACCGCCGACACGGCCGACATCTGGGGCCTCAAGGACCGCGGCCGCCTGCAGCCGGGCCTGGCGGCCGACATCGTCGTGTTCGACCCCGACACCATCGCGCGCCTCGAAGAGCGGCCGGTCCACGACGTGCCGGGCAACGGCATGCGCTATGTCCGCTCCTCGACCGGCGTCGATGTGGTGCTGGTCAACGGCGCGGTGGCCTGGGCCGACGGGGCCTACACCGACGCCCGCGCCGGGGCGATCGTGTAGCCCACGCCGTCATCGTCGGACTTTTTCCGACGCTCCATGAACACCTTGAACAACAAGAAGGGCGCGGATCACTCCGCGCCCTTTTCGTTTGGCTCATCACGCATGGGTCCTCGCGACGAGCGCGAGGATGACGGAGGCGTGGAGGGCCGTCCCTACACCACCCGGCCCTTCAGCGATGACAGCCAGGGGACCAGCAGCGCATTGACGGCCTCGGGGGCCTCCTGCTGGGTCCAGTGGCCGATGCCGGGCAGCACATGCGCGCCTTCCAGATTGGGAACCTGGGTCCGCAGCGTCGCGATCGGGTCCTGGGCCATGCCGAAGGCCGTGAAGGCGCCGTCCTTGTCGCCGGCGATGAAGAAGGCCGGCTGCTCTACCTTGCGGTCCTTGAACGGCTGCAGGAAGTGGAAGTCGCGGGTGTGGTTGCGATAGCGGCTGAGCGGCCCGAAGAAGCCCGAGCGCTCGAATTCGCAGATGTAGTAGTCGAGGTCGGCGTCGGTCAGCCAGGCGGGGAAGGGGTCGGGATCGGGCAGGCCATCGAGCAGCGTGTCGTCCGAGGTCTTGGTCACGCCGGCCAGCTTGCTCAGGTCGATGTCACCCGAGCCGACGTAGTAGAATCGGCGGATGAAGTCGCGCGGATCGGCGTCGAACACCGCCTCGGCCTTGCCGACCGGACGGAAGTAGCTCTGGTAGAAGAACACGTTGTTGTCGTCGAACATCGCCTTGATGATGTCGTCGAACGACACCGCCGGTACGCCCGAATGGATCACCGACAGGGCGGCGACAGCGGCCACGCGGTCGGGGTGCAGCAGGCTGGTCTGCCAGACCATCGGCGCGCCCCAGTCATGGCCGAGCAGGATGAACTTCTGACCCGGCGCCAGGGCTTCGGCCACGCCGAGAATGTCGGCGATCATGTGCTCCATGGCATAGTCTTCGACCCGGTCGAACTTCTGCGAGCCGCCGTAGCCGCGCACGTCGATGGCGCAGGCGGTGAAACCGGCGGCGGCGATGGGATCGATCTGATGGCGCCAGCTGTACCAGCTCTCCGGAAAGCCGTGGACCATGAGCACCAGCGGTCCGGAGCCCTTGACCACGGCGCGGATCGCCGTCCCGCCCGCGTCGATCATGCGAAACTGGTGCATCGTCTGGTCCCGATCCTGCGGGACATCCCGACCCCGTGTCGGCCCGCCCGCGTCAGGCCCACCTAAGCGTGATCCCGGCGCGGGCTCAATCGCAATCATAACGCGTTATGATATTTTGCGACAACGCTCCGTGACAGGCCGGCTCCACCGGGACGGTCGCCCCAAAACATCCGGCCAGGAACTATTTATAGCACGTTTCAATTTTTGGTTCTTTCGGCGACCATTCTTGGGTAGCCTCGTCGCGGCGGAGCGTCCCGCGACGGAGAGAGCAGTTGAAACCCGAAGAACAGGTTCTGGTGATCGGCGCCGGCATCGCCGGACTGTGCACGGCGCTTGCGCTCGCGCCGACCGGGCGGAAGATCACCATCCTCGAGCGTGACGACGATCCCCCGACGGGCGACACCGACGCGGCGTTCCGCGACTGGAAGCGCAAGGGCGTCGGTCATCTGCGTCAGAGCCACGCCTTCCTGGCCCGGCTGCACAACATCATCCGCGACGAGCACCCTGAGCTGCTGGCCGACCTGCTGGCCGCCGGATGCCGGGAAATCACCTTCGCCGACATGCTGACAGACGCCCAGCGCGCCGCCTACCAGCCCAAGCCGGGCGACCATGACCTGACCATCCTGACCAGCCGGCGCACGACGCTGGAGCTGCTGATCCGGCGCTATGTGCAGCGTCAGCCCAATGTCACCATCCGCACGGGCGTGATGGTTCATGGCGTGACCACAGGCCAACAGGCCGGTGGTCCGCGGGTGGTCACCGGCGTGACCGTCGAGGACGCAGACGGCCGTCACGACGTCGCGGCCGACCTGGTGATCGACGCCGGCGGCAAGGGCTCGGTGGTCATCGAGAGCCTGATCGAGGCCGGCGCGCCGATCCGCGAGGAGAGCGAGACGGCCGGCATTCTCTACTTCACCCGCCACTACCGCCTGCTGCCCGGCGTCGGTGAGCCGCCGCGCGGCAAGATCCCGCCGTCGGGCGATCTGGGCTTCCTGAAGTTCGGCGTGTTTCCCGCCGACAACGGCTGCTTCTCGATCACCGTCTGCGTGCCTGAGATCGAGATGGAACTGCGCAAGGCGGTGTTCAATCCCGACACCTTCAACGCCATCTGCCAGCAGATGCCGGGCCTGCAGCCCTGGCTGCGCCCGGACGTGTCCGAGCCGACCACCAAGGTCTTCGGCATGGGCGACCTGCACAGCCGCTGGCGCGAACTGTTGACCGCCGACGGTGAGCCGGCGGTGCTGGGCTTCCTCTGCATCGGCGACGCCCTGGCGCGGACCAACCCGCTCTACGGCCGCGGCTGTTCGTTCGCCGCCGTCGGCGCCTATGTCGTCCGCCAGGTGCTCGACGCCTCGGACGATCCGGCCGAGCGGCTGCGCCTGTACGACGCCGCCATCAAGACCGAGATCCTGCCGTTCTTCGAGGACATGCGCACCCAGGATCGCTCGGCTATCCGTCGCGCCCGCGCGGCCCTCACTCCCGGCTACCGGCCGCGTCTGAAGGCGCGGCTGGCCCAGAGCTTCATCGAGGACGGCATCCGCATCGCGGTGCGCTCGGATATCGGGCTGATGCGACAGGCGATGCGCGGCTTTCACATGCTCGAGCATCCGTCCGCCTGGCTGAAGAAGCCCGCCAACATGATGCGCGTGCTCGGCT
>CANJYY010000374.1 GCA_947479185.1 Caulobacteraceae bacterium | reverse complement strand
GGTGTTCTCGGTCGCCGGCGCGCTGGAAAAGGCCGCGGCCTTCCGGGGCAAGGCGGAGAAGTGGTGGTAGCGGCCTAGGTTACCGACCTAGGTTACCGGCGCGAACCGCGCCAGGGCCTCGCGGACCTCGGCCGGCTTCACATCCAGCGAATGGGGCGAGACCGTCACGCCCGGTCCGTAGTTCTGGTTGACGTTCAGCAGCCAGCGCTTGAGCGCGCCGCGGGTGTAGCGGTCGGCCGGCTCGCCGATGTCGAGATAGTAGAACTCGCGGTTGCGCAGGGTGACGGTGGCGATGCCGCGTACCTCGGCCCAGGGGATCGGCGTGTCCATGCTGCGCCGGTCGAAAATCGCCTGGGCGTCGATGACCAGCACCGGGCGGCGGTCGAACAGGCTGCCCGCGGCATAGAGCGCGACGGCGCCGAAGAAGGCCACGCCGACGACGCAGAAGAACTTCGCCGTGTCCGAAAAGTCCGGGCGGCCGATCATCCACAGGCTCAGGACGACGAAGCCGATCGCGCCGGCGAGGGTCAGCAGCAGTTTGACGAGGCTGAAGCGGGCGACCATGGCGAATCCTCCGTTCCGGAAGATCGTACCGCTAACAGCCGCCACGCCAAGCCGTCAGGCGACAGCCTGCATCTCGGACGAGGGCAGGGCCGACAGGGCGCTGAACAGCTCCGCCGCCACCACCGGCTTGGCCAGATGCAGATCGGCGCCTGCGGCGTGGCTGGCCGTCTGGTGCTCGGCCAGGGCGTTGGCGGAGATCACGAACACCGGCGTGCGGGGCCGGCCCTCGGCCAGTTCAAGGGCGCGGATCGCGCGCGTGGCGGCCAGGCCGTCCATCACCGGCATCTGCATGTCCATCAGGATGGCGTCAAAGCCGCCTTTCCGCCAGGCGTCCACGCCGGCCTGGCCGTCGTCGGCGCTGACGGTCTCGACGCCCGCGTGCTCGAGCAGGATCTCGAGGAAGCGCCGGTTGTAGGGATGGTCGTCGACGATCAGCACCCGCATCGGCTGGCCGGCGTCGGTCGCGCCCGCTGCGGCGGCGGTCGACAGGTCGCGGGACGAGGCGGCCTGGTCCGCGGCCGTGGTCAGCGGCAGGGTCAGGGTGAAGGTCGCGCCCTGTCCCGGCGCGCTGCGGCAGGCCAGCTTGCCGCCCAGCGCCAGGGTCATTTCGCGGCTGATGGCCAGGCCCAGACCGCTGCCGCCGTAGCGCCGGGCGATCGAGCTGTCGGCCTGCTCGAAGCGGTTGAACAGCCGCGCCCTCGTGACCGCATCGAAGCCGGGGCCAGTGTCGGTGACCTGGAAGCGGAACGGGCCGCCCAGGCCGTCGGCGCGATCCACGCTGAGCACGACCTTGCCCTGCTGGGTGAACTTGACCGCGTTGCTGAGCAGGTTTCCGAGGATCTGGCGCAGCCGGATCGGGTCGCCGATCACCCGGCCCTCGGCCTCCGGGGCGATCAGCAGGGTGAAGGTCAGCCCCTTTTCCTCGGCCTTGAGCCGGAACAGGGCGGCGGCGGTGCGCACGGCCTCGGCGAGGTCGAACGGCTCCTGCACGATGTCGAGCTTGCCGGTTTCGACCCGCGCCAGGTCGAGGATGTCGCTGAGCAGGCGGTTGAGGGTGTCGCCCGAGGCGTGGATCATCTGAACCAGTTCGGCCTGGCGGCCGATCAGCGGCTCGCGGGCCAGCAGTTCGGCCGCGCCCATCACGCCGTTCAGCGGCGTGCGGATCTCGTGGCTCATGTTGGCGAGGAACTCGCTCTTGGCCCTGTTGGCGGCCTGGGCCGCGTCGCGGGCCGCCGTCATGGCCTCGGCCTGTTCGCGGTCGGCCGTGATGTCGACCAGGATGAGCGCCGAGCCGCCATCGGGCGTGGCGTTGTTGATCGCGCGAATCCAGCGGCCGTCGGAGCGTCGGTGTTCATTGTCCTTCGGCCCGGCGTCGCCGAGGCAGACCGCGCGCAGGGTCGCGCCCTTCATCCCGACCACCGGGGCAAGGCCCCAGTGGGCCGCGAAGGCGGTGAAGGCGAGGTTCCACACCACCAGACGATCGGCCGGGTCCATGAAGGCCATGCCGGCGGGCAGGGCGTCGAGGGACGAGCGCAGGGTGGTCAGGGCGCCGCGATGGCTCTGGCTCTCGACCCACAGAAGGCCAAGGCAGGTGAGCAACAGCCCTGCGGCGAACGCCCCGGTCATGATCGCCAGTTCGGTCCGGTCGAACCGGGCCACCTCGAGCGGGATGGTGCTGTCGGGCACGAGGGTCACGCCCGTCATGGCGGTGAAGTGCAGGAACAGGATCGCACCGGCGAACAGCAGGCCGCCGGCGGTCCGGCCGGCCCCGTCGTTGCGATGGGCGAAGACCAGCAGCGCGGCGGAGGTCAGCAGGGCGCCGCCGATGACGGAGGCGATGACGTAGCCCGGGGTCCAGAGGATCTGCATCGGCATGATGACCGCCGACATGCCGAGGAAGTGCATCACGCCGACGCCCAGACCGGCGACCACGCCGCCGGCGAGGACGGCGCCGCGACCGCTGAACGCCACGGGCAGGGAGAAGGCCAGGGTCAGGCTGGCCAACGCGGCGAACAGCGACAGCACCGTGCCGACCGGGTGGTAGCCGATCAGCAGCTGGGGCTGGTAGGCCAGCATGCCCATGAAATGGGTCGCCCAGGCGCCGCAGCCGGCGATCAGGCCGGTCACCGCCACCCAGCCCGCCCGGAAGGGGCCGGCGGCCCGCAGCGCCCGGTCATAGACGCTGAACGCCGTCAGTACCGAGGCGATACAGATAACCGCGGCGATCAGGACCAGTCGCAGGTCGTGCTGTCCTTGCAGGCAACCCAGAACAGACAGCATGGCGGACCTCCCCGGACCTTGGTCCATCGAACCTGTCCGATCGGGGCGTCCAAAAGGTGAAGTAGATCAAACCACGCGCCTTGCGTGTCAATCGGTCGCGCCCACGGTGGGGACAATCAACGCACTCCCACTGGGCGCAAAGGCGTTGTATTGGAGGGGCATGTCCGACTCTTCCAAAACGCTTCAAGGCCGCACCGGCCCCTGGGAAATCGTCCTCGGCCTCGAGGTCCACGCCCAGGTCGCCTCCCGTTCCAAACTGTTCAGCGGCGCGGCCGTCGGCTTCGGCGCCGGCCCCAACGAACAGGTCAGCCTGGTCGACGCGGCCATGCCCGGCATGCTGCCGGTGCTGAACAAGTTCTGCGTCGAGCAGGCGGTCCGCACGGGCCTCGGCCTCAAGGCGCAGATCAAT
>CANJYY010000373.1 GCA_947479185.1 Caulobacteraceae bacterium | reverse complement strand
GGCCTGGTCGCCGGCGGCGCCTATCCCAACCCCGTGCCGCACGCCCATGTGGTCACCACGACCACCCACAAGACCCTGCGCGGTCCGCGCGGCGGCCTGATCCTGACCAACGACGAGGCCATCGCCAAGAAGATCAACTCGGCGGTGTTCCCCGGCCTGCAGGGCGGTCCGCTGGAGCATGTCATCGCCGCCAAGGCCGTGGCCTTCGGCGAAGCGCTGCAGCCCGACTTCAAGGTCTATGCCGCCCAGGTCGTGGCCAACGCCAAGGCCCTGGCCGACACCCTGATGGCGTCCGGCGTGAACATCGTCTCCGGCGGCACCGACAGCCACGTCATGCTGGTCGACCTGCGGCCCAAGGGCGTCACCGGCCGTGACACCGAAGCCTCGCTCGAACGCGCCAACATCACCTGCAACAAGAACGGCATTCCGTTCGACACGGCGTCCTTCACCGTGACCTCCGGCGTGCGACTCGGCACCCCGGCCGGCACGACCCGGGGCTTCGGCGAGGCGGAGTTCCGCCAGATCGGCCAGTGGATCGGCGAGGTCGTCGACGGCCTCTCCGCCAACGGTCCGGAAGGCAACGCCGCGGTCGAGGCGAAAGTCCGTGACCAGGTGCTGGCGTTGACGGCGCGCTTCCCTATCTACAACTAATAGGGACGGCCGCCGGGAGGGGCCCAACATGCGCTGCCCGTTCTGTGGTCATATGGAAAGCCAGGTGAAGGACAGCCGCCCGTCGGAAGACGGCGCGGCCATCCGCCGGCGTCGGCTCTGCCCCGAGTGCGGCGGCCGCTTCACCACCTTCGAGCGCGTGCAGCTGCGCGAGCTGACGATCGTCAAGCGGTCCGGGCGGCGCACGCCGTTCGACCGCGAGAAGCTGGCCCGCTCCGTGGCCCTGCCGCTGCGCAAGCGGCAGATCGACGCCGAGCGCGTCGACCGGCTGATCAACGGCATCGTCCGTCAGCTGGAAAGCATGGGCGAGACCGAGCTGCCGTCTTCGGTCGTCGGCGAGATGGTCATGAAGGCGCTCAAGGCGCTCGATGATGTGGCCTATGTCCGCTACGCCTCGGTCTATCGCGACTTCCGCCACACCGACGACTTCGCCCAGTTCCTCAGCGCTGAGGGGCTGTCCGAAGATCTGGAGGACTGAGTTGGGCGTCACGCTCAAGCTCGCCACATCTCTGGACGGTCGCATCGCCACCGCCTCGGGGGAAAGCCGCTGGATTACCGGTCCGGCCGCCCGTGAGGAGGTGCACCGCATCCGCGCCCTGAACCAGGCGGTCCTGGTCGGGATCGAGACGGCGATCGCCGACGATCCCGAGCTGACGGTCCGGCTGCCCGGGTTCGTCGGCATCCAGCCCGTGCGGGTGGTGCTCGACAGTCGTCAACGGCTGCCGCTGACGTCAAAGCTGGTGCGCGACGCCGAGCGGTTGCCGACCGTGGTGATCACCATCGAGAATCCAAACAACCGTTTGACTGACGCTGGGGTCACCGTGCTGCAAGTGGCCCAGATTGAGGGGCGTCCGGATCCGAAGGCGGTTCTCGAGGCGCTGCAGGCCGACTTTGACCGCCGGATCGCCGAGCGGTTCGGCGGCGCATCGGTCGGAGGCATGGAGCTGAACCTGATGATCGAGGGTGGCGGACAGGTGGCGGCGAGTTTCCTCAGCGCCGGGCTGGTCGACCAGATCGAGTGGTTCCGCGCCCCGGTCATCCTCGGCGACGAAGGTCGGCCGGCGATCGGCGCCTTCGTATTGAAAGATCTGGCCGCCGCTCCACGTTTCAGGCGGCTGGCCGTCGAGACGGTCGGCGACGACCTGTGGGAACGGTACGGGAAGGCCTGATGTTCACCGGAATAGTCACCGACGTCGGCAGCGTGCGCAGCGTGCGCGAGACCAACCGCGACCGCCGCTACGAGATCGAGACAGCCTATGACATGGCCACGGTCGACATGGGCGCGTCCATCTCCCACGCCGGCTGCTGCCTGACCGTGGTCGAGAAGGGCGAGGGCTGGTTCGCCGTCGAGGTTTCGGCCGAGACCCTGTCGAAGACCACGCTCGGCCAGTGGAGCGAAGGCGCGCCCGTCAATCTGGAGCGCGCCGCGCGGCTCGGCGACGAGATGGGCGGCCATATCGTCTCCGGCCACGTCGACGGCCTGGGCGAGGTGCTGTCGATCACGCCGGAGGGCGGCTCGCATCGCCTGATGATCCGTGCGCCGAAGCCGCTGCACCGCCTGATCGCCCCCAAGGGCTCGATCACCGTCGAGGGCGTCAGCCTGACCGTCAACGCGGTCGAGGACGACGTCTTCGGCCTGAACATCATTCCCCACACCTGGGATGTGACCACGCTGGGCCGGCTGACGGTCGGTTCGCGGGTCAATCTCGAGATCGACATGCTGGCGCGTTACCTCGCCCGCTGGCAGGAGACAGCGTGATGTTCCTTTCTTCCGTTCATCCCGGCGCATGCCGGGACCCAGGCTTTTTTCTGAAAGCCTCGACGCCTGACAACGAAAACTCCTGGGTCCCGGCCTTCGCCGGGATGAGCGGTATCTGAATGACCGAAGACAGCCCCATTTCCCCGATCGAGGACATCATCGAGGACGCCCGCAACGGGCGGCCCTACATCCTGGTCGACGCCGAGGACCGCGAGAACGAGGGGGATGTGATCATCCCCGCCCAGTTCGCCACGCCCGACCAGATCAACTTCATGGCCCGCCACGCGCGCGGCCTGATCTGCCTCAGCATCACCAACGAGCGGGCGCGCCAACTGCGCCTGCCGCCGATGGCCGCCGAGAACCGCGAGAGCATGACCACCGCCTTCACCGTCTCGATCGAGGCGAAGGAAGGGGTGACCACCGGCATTTCGGCCCATGACCGCTCGCACACGGTGGCCGTGGCCATCGATCCGACCAAGGGCCCCGACGACATCGTCTCGCCCGGCCATGTGTTCCCGCTGGTCGCCCGCGACGGCGGCGTGCTCGTCCGCGCCGGTCACACCGAGGCGGCGATCGACATCTCGCGGCTGGCCGGTCTGAACCCCGCCGGGGTGATCTGCGAGATCATGAAGGACGACGGCACCATGGCCCGCCTGCCGGACCTGGTCTCGTTCGCCCAGCTGCACGGGCTGAAGATCGGCACCATCGCCGACCTGATCGCCTACCGCCGCCGCACCGAGCGCCAGGTCGAGCGGGTGCTGGAGACGCCGTTCACCAGCGTCCACGGCGGCGAATTCCGCATGATCGTCTATCGCAACACCATCG
>CANJYY010000372.1 GCA_947479185.1 Caulobacteraceae bacterium | reverse complement strand
GGCCCCCGGCTTCGACTCGCTGAATGTCGCGGTCGCGGCCGGGATCGCCCTGCATGCGCTCAGACAGGGACAGACACCGCCGGTGTCCGTCCCGAATCCGGGCTAGTTGGCCCACATCACGTATTCGGCGCCCTTCGGCATCGGCTTGCCGTCGACCGGCTTGTCGATCCAGATCGGGCCCTCGATCAGGGCCGGCCAGATCGGTCTGGCCGCGCGCCGGTCCTGGGCGTCGAGCATCGCCGTCAGCTGGGCCACCACGGCCGGGTTGGCCGCCGCGACATTGGCCTGTTCGGTCGGATCGCTCTTGAGATTGAACAGCCAAGTCTTCTTCGGCCGTTCCGACAGCTGCAGCTTCCAGTCGCCGTTGATCACCACGCGATAGTGGCCCGAGCGGAAGAACAGCGGCCGTTCGGGAGCCTTGCCGCTGGCCAGGGTCAGCAGGTTGACGCCGTCGAGCACGCCGGGTTTGGCCGCCGGCGCGTGGCCCGCAGCCGCCGCCGTGGCGAAGATATCGAAGTGCATGGCCCGCGCCGGGGTGGTCGTGCCCGGCTGGATCTGGCCCGGCCATTTGACGAAGAACGGCACCCGAACGCCGCCCTCGAAGAAGGTGGCCTTGAAGCCGCGGTAGGGTTTGTTGATGTCCGGCAGGCCGATGTAGTTGGCGCCGCCGTTGTCGCTGGTGAAGATGATGATGGTGTCGTCGCTCAGGCCCTGGGCCTCGAGTTCGGCCAGCACCTTGCCGACGTTGCGGTCGAGCGCCTTGATCATCGCCGCATAGACGCGCAGGCGGTGGTCCTTGATCTGCGGCAGGGCGTCATAGTCGGACTTCAGGGCCTGCAGCGGCGTGTGCGGCGCGTTGAAGGCCAGGTACATGAAGAATGGCCGGTCCTTGTTGGCGCCGATGGCGCGCACGGCCTCGTCGCCGAAGTAGTCGGTCAGGTAGCGATCGGGATGGAACGGCTTGCTGCCGTTGAACCGCACCGACCAGGGCAGGTTGGCCCACAGGAACTTGTCGATCGGGTCGAAATCCTGCTTCGAGTTCACGACGTTCGGATCGTTGGCTTCCATGAACATGCCGCCGCCGATGAGGAAGCCCAGGCTGTCGTCAAAGCCCTGGTCTTCAGGCCGCAGGCCCTTGGCCTCGCCCAGGTGCCACTTGCCGATATGCAGGGTGCGGTAGCCGGCCGACTTCATGGTTTCGGCCAGGGTCACTTCGCTGGCGGGAACGCCGAGGTCCTCGACCGGCGGCATCGCCGCGACGCGGTCTTCGTAGAAGATCGGCTTCACCGGGCCATGCCCGCCCAGGCGCTGGATGTTGCGGGCGAACGACACCGGCACCGAGGTGAATTCGAAGCCGAAGCGGGTCGGGTAGCGGCCGGTCATCATCGCCGCGCGCGAGGGCGAGCAGGTGGCGTTGCCGGCGTAGCCGTTGGCGAAGGTCACGCCGTCGCGGCCGATCGAGTCGATGTACGGCGTCGGCACGGCGCCGTTCGCGACGCCCTCGCCCGTGGACTGAAGGTCGTTGATGCCGAGGTCGTCGGCGACGATGACGATGACGTTCGGCTGGCGAGCCGCGCCGGGCGCCAGGGCCGGGGCGCCGCCCGAGCCCCAGGTCACCTCATGGTAGGGCTGGATCGGGTCCTTGAGCCGCCCGATGACGCCGGGAATGTAGATCCAGAAGTGCTGGAAGGCGACGACGGCCGCCACGACGACGACGGCGACGGACCCGACGGTCCAGATGAGCTTGCGGTTCACGGTGGATCCTCTCGTCAGCGGAGCAGGCTGGTGCGGGTGATGGTCTTGTCGCCGGCGGGCAGGCTGACGAGATCGCCGTCACGGGCGATCCACAGCGGGCCGGTGAAGACCTTGCGGGCGTCGCCGAGGAACGGACCTTCCAGCGCCTTCAACGGCAGCGGCGGCACGATGTGGCTCAGCAGCAGCGCGCCGACCTTGTCATCGCGGGCGATGGCGGCGGCGGCGGACGGACTGGTGTGGTAGTTCTGGATGTCCTGCATGATCTGGGCGCGCTTGGCGTTGCCCGTCCGCAGCGACGCCTCGCGGATCAGGTTGACCAGCGTCGGCGACAGGGCCTCGTGCACCAGCAGGTCCACCCCTTTCGCGTACTTCGCGAGGATGGGCGACGGGGCCGTGTCGCCACTGATGACGACGCTGCGGCCCTTGTAGTCGAAGCGATAGCCCACGGCGGGGCCGACCGGTCCATGATTGACCCGGAAGGCGGTGATCTTCACGCCGTCCTCTTCCAGCACCACGACCGAGTCCTGGCCGTCGGGAATGGCGAAGGCGCGCGGCTGGATGCCCGCGGTCGAGGGCGGCATGATCTTCGGGCCGTGGTGAGCGGTGCGGTAGCTGGAGTCGAGGGCGTAGCCCTCGGCGAAGCCGGCGGCGACGCGTTCCACGCCCGTGGGCCCGTAGAGCTGCAGCGGCGTGGTCAGATTGCCGCCGCCCCAGCGCTGCAGGGCCACGTTGCCCAGACCGTCGATGTGGTCGGAATGGAAGTGGGTCAGCAGGACGACGAAGTCGCTGCCGAACAGGCCCATGCGGCCGAGCGTGCGGCCGGCCGCTTCGCCCGTATCGACGATGAACATGCGCTTGCCGGCGATGACCGCCGTGCAGGGCCCGCCGCGGTCGTGGTCGGGGAAGGGGCCGCCCGCGCCGCAGATGGCCACGTGGATGCCGTCGGACAGGCCGGCCGCGACGGGGTGGGCCATGGCGTTGTCCAGCCGCCGCTCCATGATCCGCAAGGCGATCCGGTCCCGAACGGCCCAGGCGCCCGCGGCCAGCAGGACCAGCAGCACCAGCAGCCCGGTGAAAACGCGTTTCATGTCGCCCCCCAATTCCGGCTTGCCTGCCCGAATTATATTGGCATAGATGGTGCCATTAGTTTCCCTGCCGGTCAACCGGCTTCACGACACGCCAAGAGATCGAGCATGCAGGTTCTCCGAACCCCTGACGACCGTTTCGCCAACCTGCCGGACTTTCCGTTCGCGCCGCACTACGAAACCATCCGCGACGCCTCGGGCGTTGATCTTCGCATCGCCTACATTGACGAGGGTCCCCGCGACGCCGCGCCGGTCCTGCTGATGCATGGCGAGCCAGCCTGGTCCTATCTGTACCGGGGGATCATCGCGCCGCTGAAGGGCAGGCACAGGGTCGTCGCGCCCGACCTCGTCGGCTTCGGCCGGTCGGACAAGCCGGCCGAAAAGACCGACTACAGCTACGAGAAGCACGTCGCCTGGATGAGCGCCTG
>CANJYY010000371.1 GCA_947479185.1 Caulobacteraceae bacterium | reverse complement strand
GGGAACGGACAGCGTGTCCGCCTCGGTCAGCTACAGCCTGATGGCCAACGTCGAGACCCTGACCCTCGCGGGCTCGGGCGACATCGACGGAACCGGCAACGTCCTGAAGAACACGATCGTCGGCAACAGCGGCGGCAACGTCCTCCACGGCGGCGGCGACATCGACACCCTTTCGGGCATGGATGGCGCCGACAGCCTTTACGGCGACGCCGGCAACGACGTGCTCGACGGCGGCGACGGCGATGACGTCCTCATCGGCGGGACGGGCTACGACCGGCTGACCGGCGGGGCGGGCGCGGACAGGTTCGCTTTCACCGACCTCGACATCCACCGGTTCAGCGCCGGTTCGGGCCTGGTCGAGAAGGACACCATCGTCGACCTGTCGTTCGCCGCGAACGACCGCATCGACCTCAGCGCCATCGACGCCAACATCAATCTCGACGGCGACCAGGCGTTCAGCTTCGTCGGCAAGTTCACCAAGGTCGCCGGGCAGGCGGTTCTGACCCTGTCGGGCGGGATCACCACCCTGCAGCTCGACGTCGACGGCGACGGCCGGCTGGATTTCAGCATCGCCATCACCGGCGATGTCGCCGCCACCACCGGCAATCTCTACACCGGCGCCGGCGACGTGAACGGCGGCTGGGTGCTCTGACGCGTCAGTCGGGATGCCAGTCGGCGATCGACGGGCGGATCCAGGGCGGGAACAGGTCGACCATCTTTTCGTACTTGTCCCGCGCCGCCTTGTGGCGCGCCCTGAGGTCGGCGACGACCTCGGGGTGCAGTGAGGCGACGCTGTAGTTCTCGCCCTGATCGCGGCGGATGTCGAACAGCAGCGGGTAGTTGAATCGCCCGACGTTCAGATGCCAGCCGCGCGTATGGACCCGGGTGACGTACTTCCAGTCCGCCGTGCGAATGGCGGCGACCTTGGTGTTGTCGAACAGGATGATCTGTTCATGCGGCGACGCCGCGCCGTTGAAGATCACCTCGCCAATGTCCGCGCCGTCCAGCTCCAGATCCTCGGGCAGCGCCTGGCCCGCCAGCCGCGCCAGGGTCGGCAGCAGGTCGAGGTTGCTGGCGATGGCGTCGGTGACCACCCCGGCCGGCACGGTCCCCGGCTGGCGCAGGATGAGCGGCACGCGATAGCCGCCGTCGAAGCCTGACCCGCCCTTGCGGTCGCGGAACGGCCCCGACGAGCCCTCGAACCAGGGGCCGTTGTCGGAGGTGAAGATCACCAGGGTGTTCTCTTCGAGCCCCAGCGCCTTCAGACGGTCCAGCAGCGCGCCGACGTTGCGGTCGATCTCCTCGACTACGTCGCCATAGGCGCCGGCCGGCGAATCCCAGGTCCTGTCGTCATTGCGCACCAGCGGCACGTGCGGCGCGGTCAGGGCCAGCAGGGTGAAGAACGGCCGGTCCCGGTTGGCCTCGGCGAAGGCGATCGTCTCGGCGAAGAACCGCTGGGTCAGCTTCGGGAAGTCGACCGGGCTCTCGGTCAGAGGCGCGTCGCCGTCCTTCTCGAAATACGCCAGCGGCTGCATGTCGTGGCTGTAGGGCAGGCCCTTGAAAACGTCGAAGCCGTGCACGTTCGGCGGCCAGTACTGGCCCCGGTGACCGAGGTGCCATTTGCCGATCAGCGCCGTGGCGTAGCCGGCGGGCTTGAGCACCTTGGGAAGGGTCAGTTCCGACAGCGGCAGGCCGCGATCCTCGGGCGACTGGATCACCTCGTGGGCCAGGTTCATCCGCACGGGATAGCGGCCCGTCAGCAGACCGGCGCGCGAGGGCGTGCAGAGGTTGGCGCTGGCGTAGAAATCGCTGAACCGCGTGCCTTCCGCCGCCATCCGGTCGAGGTTCGGCGTGCGGATGATCTTCCCGCCGTCGCAGCCCAGGTCGCCGTAGCCGAGGTCGTCGGCCATGATGATGATGACGTTGGGCGGACGGGTCATGGGCGCGCTCAGGCTGTGGCGGTGACGATCCAGACGGCGGCGGGCAGGAACACGCCGCTGGGGCCGGCGTGCGGCTCCAGCGCCGCGCGCAGGCTGTCGATGACCTGGTCGCGATGGCCGGGGTTTTCGCGCAGCATCATGCCCAGCGGGCCGACGCGCAGGGAGAGGGCGACGGTCTCCTCCAGCGTATTGCCGCCGATCAGGGCGTCATGGGCGTCGATCTCGATGCCCTTGAAGCCGCCTTCGGTGAGGATGCCGCGCACCCGGTCCGGATCGGAGAAGGCGAACGGCCCCGGCGCGTGGGGATCAGCAGGCGGGGGCGGCGCGGGCAGGTGTTGCAGCGCCGCCCGCATCGGCAGCAGCATCCATTCGTTCTGCGCCAGCGGCCGCCAGCAGACGAAGGCCAGCCGACCGCCGGGCCGCAGGGCCTGATGCAGGTTGGCGAAGGCCGCCGGCGGGTCGCCGAAGAACATCACCCCGAAGCGCGAGAAGATTCCGTCGGCCCCGCCGCGGGCGAAGGCGCGGGTCTGGGCGTCGGCCTCGAGGAACCGCACATTGCTCAGGCCCGCCTCGGCGGCCCGTCGCCGGGCGACGGCCAGCATCGGTGCGGAGATGTCGACACCGAGCACCGACCCGTCGGGCCCGACCTCGCCGGCCAGCTCCAGGCTGGTCTGGCCGCAGCCGCAGCCGACGTCGATCAGCCGCTCGTCGGCCGCCGGATCCAGCGCGGCCATGGCCGTGAGGCCGAGCGGCTTCAGCTGGCGGTCGAGCCGGTCCTGCTGGTCGACCCAGGTCTCGCCGGCCGCCGCGTTCCAGTAGGCGATCTGGTCGGCGTTGGCGGGCGGTGCGGCGTCAGCGGCCACGCACGAGCTCGCGCATGGCCTTGTCCAGCCCGTCGATGGTCAGCGGGTACATGCGGTCGTTGACCAGCTGCTTCATCACCCCGATCGACTGGGTGTAGTCCCAGTGACGCTCGGCGGTCGGGTTGAGCCAGACGACGTTGTTGTAGATCTGGGTCACGCGGTCCAGCCAGATGGCGCCGGGTTCCTCGTTCCAGTGTTCAACGCTGCCGCCCGGATAGGTGATCTCGTAGGGGCTCATGGTCGCGTCGCCGACGAAGATGACCTTGTAGTCGCTGGGGAACTTGTGGAGCACGTCCCAGGTGTTCTGCTTCTCGGTCTGGCGGCGGCGGTTGTCCTTCCACACGCTCTCGTAGAGGCAGTTGTGGAAGTAGAAGAACTCGAGGTTCTTGAACTCGGTCCGGGCCGCGCTGAACAGCTCCTCGCAAAGCTTGATGTGGCTGTCCATCGAGCCGCCGATGTCGAAGAAGATCAGC
>CANJYY010000370.1 GCA_947479185.1 Caulobacteraceae bacterium | reverse complement strand
CCGACCATCCTGCTGGGCGTCAACGTCCTGCGGCTGTTTTCACGCGTCGAGATGGACTACGGCCGCCGACGGGGGATGTTCCGCGTCGGGGCCGATCCGCAGGTCTGGCTGGCGTAGCGCGCCCGGGGGTGAATCACCCCTGCGTCCGGGCCCGCGCCTGGATGCCGGCGCGGCGGGCCTCGACGGCTTCGGGCGTGACCAGCCGGTTGTTGGCCGTGGATTTCTCGTTCTCGAAGGCCATCGCGTCGCCGAACGACAGCGCATAGCCCCCGTCGATGATCCGCTTGTAGGTGGTCAGGGTCTCGACGGGAATCGTCGCCATGTCGGCCGCCAGTTTCTTCGCCACCGTCAGCAGGTCGGCCGCCGGGACGACCCGGTTGACCAGGCCCCAGTCGCAGGCGGTCTGCGCGTCGAGGAAGTTGCCAGTCAGGCTAAGTTCCTTGGCCCGGTAGATGCCGATCAGGCGCGACAGCTTCTGGGACAGGCCCCAGCCCGGCATGATGCCGACCCGGGCGTGGGTGTCGGCGAAACGGGCGTTCTCCGAGGCGATCAGCACGTCGCAGGCCAGGGCGACCTCGAAGCCGCCGGTGATGGCCACGCCGTTGATCGCGCCGATCACCGGCTTGGTGCACAGCTCGATGGCCTTGACCGGGTTCTCGTCGGCCCCGTCGGCGTTGGCCGCGCTCATCGCCTTGGGATCCGAACCCAGTTCCTTGAGGTCCAGGCCGGCCGTGAAGGCCCGTGTCCCCGCGCCTGTCAGGATCACCACGCTGACCTCGGGATCGGCGTCCAGTTCGGTCATGGCCTTGTAGAGGGCCGAGCGCATCGCCTTGCTGAGGGCGTTCATCGCCTCGGGGCGGTTCAGGGTGACGACGGCGATCCCGTCCTGTTTCTCGACCAGCAGCAGCATGGGGGCGTTCCTCTGTTTGCCCCGGCATGACCGGGCGACGGAGGGGCAGTCAAGCGGGGGCGTTCGTGCGTGGTTCGAGACGCGGACCTGAGGGTCCGCTCCTCACCATGACGAACCCCCTTGAAGCCCCCCCTCTTCGTCATCCTGAGGAGCGAGCCTCAAGCGGGCGTCTCGAAGGACGCAACCGCCCTTCGGTTGCGATTCCCCGGTCGGGAGGCTAATCGGGGCGCGCTTTTTATGAAGGACGCCCCATGACCGAGATCGTCGACATCATCGCCCGCGAAATCCTCGACAGCCGCGGCAACCCGACCGTCGAAGTCGATGTGGTGCTGGAAGACGGCTCGTTCGGCCGCGCCGCCGTGCCGTCCGGCGCCTCCACGGGCGCCCACGAGGCGGTCGAGAAGCGCGACGGCGACAAGAGCCGCTACGGCGGCAAGGGCGTGCTGGACGCGGTCGCCGCGGTCAACGGCGAGATCTACGACGCCCTGAGCGGCGTCGACGCCGAGGACCAGCGCCGCATCGACAGCCTGCTGATCGAACTGGACGGCACGAAGAACAAGGCCCGTCTGGGCGCCAACGCCATCCTCGGCGTCTCGCTGGCCGTGGCCAAGGCCGCCGCCGTCAGCGCCGACCTGCCGCTGTACAAGTACGTCGGCGGCGTCTCGGCCCGCGTGCTGCCGGTGCCGATGATGAACATCATCAACGGCGGCGCCCACGCCGACAATCCGATCGACATCCAGGAGTTCATGATCCTGCCGACCGGCGCCGCGAGCTTCTCCGAAGGCCTGCGCATGGGCGCGGAGATCTTCCACGGACTGAAGAAGGCCCTCAAGGACGCCGGCCACAACACCAACGTCGGCGACGAGGGCGGCTTCGCCCCCAACATCGGCTCGGCCGAAGAAGCGCTGGCCTTCATCGTCAAGGCGGGCGAGGCGGCCGGTTTCCGCGCCGGCGAGGACTTCGTGCTCGGCCTCGACGTGGCGGCCACCGAGTTCTTCAAGAACGGCAAGTATGTGCTTGGCGGCGAAGGCAAGACCCTCGATCCGGCCGGTATGGTCGCCTATCTCGAAGGTCTGGTGAGCAAGTTCCCGATCGTCACCATCGAGGACGGCTGTGACGAGGACGACTTCGAGGGCTGGGGTCTGCTGACCGCCGCCCTCGGCAAGAAGATCCAGCTGGTCGGCGACGACCTGTTCGTGACCAACCCCGAGCGCCTCGCCATGGGCATCGACAAGGGCCTGGCCAACTCGATCCTGGTCAAGGTCAACCAGATCGGCACGCTCAGCGAGACGCTCGACGCCGTCGATATGGCCCACCGCGCCGGCTACACCGCCGTCATGAGCCACCGCTCCGGCGAGACCGAGGACTCGACCATCGCCGACCTCGCCGTCGCCACCAACTGCGGACAGATCAAGACCGGCTCGCTGGCCCGCTCCGACCGCACCGCCAAGTACAACCAGCTGCTGCGCATCGAGGAACAGCTGGACGACCAGGCCATCTACCTCGGCCGCAAGGCGATCAAGCAGCGGTAGGGGCATTCCTCTCCGCGAAGCGGGGAGGGGGACCGCGCGGAGCGCGGTGGAGGGGCGGCGCGGAGTGTGGTGAGGAACCGCGTTCTGACTCGACTGCCGGCCGCCGGCGCTGCCCCTCAGTCAGGCTCCGCCTGACAGCTCCCCGCGAAGCGGGGAGCAAGGCCACGAAGATTAGCGCCCCCTTAACCACGCCGCCGGCAATGTGCGGGCTGTACCGCCGCCCGGATTCGCCAGCGTGTTCCAACGCCTGCAGCCCCTTCTTCCGACCTTCGCCCTGCTCGGGCTGATCGTCTATTTCGTGTCCCACGGCCTGACCGGGGAGCGCGGGCTGCTGCTGGGATCGCAGCGGCGGGCGCTGCTAGCTGAAAGATCGCGCGAGTACGCCGAACTGCACAGCCGCAGGGTGGACCTCGAGGCCCGGGCGCGGTTATTACGGGACGGCAGCCTTTCGGCGGACCTTCTTGAGGAGCGCGCGCGTTCTCGTCTGGGCTTCGCCGATCCGAAGGATTATGTGATCCGGACCAAGCCCTGATCCGGGTCGATCCTTTCGTCCCGGCCGCAATGCGAGGGACGATCTGGCCGCGATGATACGGTTCAAGGGAGAAGTGCATGGCGCGGACGCGTAAGGCGGAAGCCGTTTCAGGCGAGGCGTCCGGCGCCGGAAGCCGGGAGACTCTCCTCAAATATTACCGCGACATGCTGCTGATCCGCCGCTTCGAGGAACGGGCCGGCCAGCTGTACGGCATGGGCCTGATCGGCGGCTTCTGTCACCTCTACATCGGCCAGGAAGCGATCGCCGTCGGCATGGACGCCATCCGCAAGCCGGGCGACCAGATCATCACCGGCTACCGCGACCACGGCC
>CANJYY010000369.1 GCA_947479185.1 Caulobacteraceae bacterium | reverse complement strand
CCTGTGAGAAGCGACCGGCCGTTGGAGGAACAAGGCCATGGCGCTCACCAAAGGCGACGATTTCCCGATCCACCAGACGGCCGAGCCGGTCGCCTATTCGGGGACGGACCGGAACTTCTACGACCGGTATTTCTTCAACGGCTATCACCCGGAGGCCGGCGAGGACTTCTTCGCCGCCGCCTTCGGGGTCTATCCGCACCTCAATGTCGTCGACGCCGCCTTCGTGGTCGTGCGCAACGGCGTCGAGACCGCGCTGCACGCCAGCGGCTGGCTGGTCGACCGGCTGGACCTGAAGGTCGGCCCGGTGGCGATCGAGATCCTTGAGCCGCTGCACCGCCTCAAGCTCAGCGTCGATTCGCCCGAGCATGGCCTGAAGGCCGAGATCACCTTCGAAAGCCGGGCCCATCCGATCGAGGAGCCGCGCTTCGTCCGCCGCCAGGGCACGCGGACCTTCATGGACTACACGCGCCTGACCCAGAACGGCCACTACAAGGGCTGGATCGAGCTGGACGGCGAGCGCCGCTCGGTCGACGGCTTCGTCGGCACCCGCGATCGCTCCTGGGGCGTTCGCCCGGTCGGTTTCCGCGACAGCCAGGAGGTCGTCCCGCCCTCGGCGCCGCAGTTCTACTGGCTGTGGTCGCCGTCGAGCTTCGAGGACGGCAGCTTCTTCTTCCACAGCAACGAGGATGGCGCCGGCAAACCGTGGAACACGCGCGCCGTCTGGACGCCGGACGGCTCGACCGAGGATGAAATGCAGCACCTCAACGGCGCGGCCGCCATCGAATGGCGCAGCAATTCCCGCCACGCCAGGAGCGCCATCGTCACCCTGACCGACGACTTTGGCGAGCCGGCCGGGTCGGTGGCGTTCCAGCCGCTCTACGAGTTCCAGATGATGGGCCTGGGCTACACCCACCCGACCTGGGGCCACGGCCAGCTGCACGGCCAGCTGACGGTCGAGCGTGAAGACATCGTCCTGGTCGATGCCGACCCGACCCTGCCGTTCAACCTGCACGTCCAGGCGCTGAGCGACGTGGTCTACACCGACGCCGCCGGCAAGGTGCGCAAGGGCCGGGGCGTGCTCGAGCAGCTGGTCATCGGCCCGCACGGCCCGTCCGGCTTCACCGGCATCATGGACATGGCCAAGTGACGCTGCAGGACCAGCTCGAAGCCTATCTGACCCGCATCTGGGAGACGCCGGCGCGGGTCACGACCATCGCCCGCATCCCCGGCGGGGCCAGCCGCGAGACCTACCGTTTCGACGTCGAGGTCGACGGCGGGACCCGTGGCCTGATCCTGCGCCGCGACCCGGTCGGCAGCCTGATCGACACCGAGCGGAAGCTCGAGTTCCTCGCCTTCCGCTCGTTCTTCGGCTGCGGCCTGCCCGTGCCCGAGGCGGTGGCGCTGGAAGAGGAGGGCGCCGAACTCGAGCGGCCGTTCTTCATCATGGGCCGTATCGACGGCGGCAAGGCGCAGAGCCCGTTCACCGTCGCGCCCTACGGCGAGCACGCCCGGACCATCGGCGAGCAGTTCTACGGCCACCTCGGCCAGATCGCCGCGGCCGATCCGGCGACCCTGCCGATCGCCGAGGCCGCCACGGCGCCGCCGCTGGACGGCTGCTGGAAGAAGGAGCTCGACTACTGGGAAGGCGTCATCGACGCCGACGAGGAGCACCCCCAGCCGATCGTGCGCGCCTGCATCCGCCGCCTGCGCGCCAGTCCGCCGCCGCCCGCCCAGAAGCTGTCGGTGGTCCACGGCGACTACCGGACCGGCAACTTCATGCATGACGGCGCCGGCAAGGTCATCGCCCTGCTCGACTGGGAGATGGCCCACATCGGCGATCCGCTGGAAGACCTCGGCTGGGCGATGGAGCCGCTGTGGTGCTACGGCGAGACCGATCGGGTCTCGGGCATGGTTCCGCGCGAAGAGGCCATCGCCATCTGGGAACGGGCCAGCGGCCTCAAGGTTGATCTGGCCGCCCTGGCCTGGTGGGACCTGTTCGCTTCGGTCAAGGGCCAGGCCATCTGGACCTCGTCGGCCAAGGAGTTCCGGGCCGGCGGTTTCCGGGACCCGGTGCTCGGCCTGTCGGGCTGGTACACCGCCCGCCAGCAGGATCTCGTGCTGGCCAACCGGCTCGCCGCGCTGGAGGCGCTCGCATGACCCCGACCGTTCCCGAACTGCTGCAGGGCAACTTCATCGCCTTGATGGAGCCGCCGCCGCCGGAGTCGACGGGCGACTTCCTGCAGAGCCGCATCGGCGTCACTGGCATGATCAGTCTGCTGTGCGCCCAGGAAGCCGAACGCGGCATCGCCGCCCGGGTGTGGGAAAACGGCGCCATCCGCGCGCTGCTGGCCCGGTCGGCCCCGACCTATGGCGCGGCCTTCGCCGAAGCCGCCGGGGGCGAGGACACGGATTTCTCCCTGACCGGCCTGGACGCCGCCAACGCCGCCCTGCGCCGGGCGCTGATCGCCCTGCACATCGCGGTGGAGACAGCGCGCGACGCGGCGCTGGATACCGTCATCCGCGCGCTTTACGTTGAGATGGCCGAGGCGCGTCGCCTCGATCTGCCGCCCTTGCCGCCGAGTTGACCATGCGCCCCCTGATCGCCCTGACCGCCGGACTGATGCTTTTGGCCGCGGGCGGGGCGGAGGCGGCCGGGGTGAAGAGCTTCAGGGACTGGTCGGCGATCTGTGACAACCGCAACACCTGCGTCGCCTTCACCTATGCGCCGGAGGACGCCGGCGAGATCGCCTGGCTGCGCCTCGAGCGCTCGGGCGACGCCGGCGCGACGGTCGCTGTCGTCATCGCCATCTATGCTGAGGACGACCCCGAGATCGGCGGCGGCCCCTGGACCCTGACCATCGACGGCAAGCCGGTCGCGGGGCTGGGCGCCCTGTCGCCGGTGCAGGACGGGACGGGCTTCTGGCGCGCCGAGGTCCCGGTCGCCAGCGGACGCGCCCTGGCCCTCGCCGCGCGGGATGGCTCGACGCTGGCGATCCGCCGCAAGGGCAAGGCGCCGATGGCCCTGTCTCTGTCCGGCGGCGCGGCGACGATGCTGTGGATCGATGATCAGCAACACCGCGTCGGCTCGCCGACCGCGCTTGGCCGGGGAACGGGAACGCCGTCGGCCATCGTGGTCCCGCCGGCTCCGGTGATCACCGCCGGCGCGGCGGTTCCGCAGACCGGCCTGCCCAAGGTCGTCCCGGCGTCGGTGATGAAGGTCATCGGCGAGTGCGAGGACATGGAGGATCGCGCGATCGAGCCGCTGATCGCCCGGCTCTCGCCCGGCGTCGTGCTCTATGCCCCGGTCTGCAGCCTG
>CANJYY010000368.1 GCA_947479185.1 Caulobacteraceae bacterium | reverse complement strand
CGAGCGCTCGATGGCGACCTTGCAGTCCCGGTCACAGTTGGAGCCGGGGAAGACGATGACGGCGGCTTTCACCTAGGCGACCTCGACCCGGTAGCTTTCAATCACGGTGTTGGCGAGCAGCTTGTCGCACATGGCCTTCACCTCGGCCTCGGCGACGGCCTTGTCGGTCGCGGCCAGGTCGAAGGTGATCACCCGGCCGACGCGGACGTCCTTCACATCGGCCCAGCCCAGGCCGTGCAGGGCGTTCTCAACAGCCTTGCCCTGGACGTCGAGGACGCCGGGCTTGAGGAAGACGTGGACAGTGGCTTTCATCGGCAGACTCGAAATCCCTAGTGCAGGCCGCCGCGGATGACCGTCGGCATTTCCTTCATGATGCCCAGGCGACGGGCGACTTCGGTGTAGCTCTCGATCACTTCGCCCATGTCGCGGCGGAAGCGGTCCTTGTCGAGCTTCTCGTTGGTCGTCGAGTCCCACAGCCGGCAGCTGTCGGGGCTGATCTCGTCGGCCAGGATGATGCGGGCGAATTCGCCGTCGTAGATCCGGCCGAACTCGACCTTGAAGTCGACCAGGGTGATGCCGACGGCCGCGAACATCCCGCAAAGGAAGTCGTTGATCCGCAGGGTCAGGGCCATGATGTCGTCGATCTCCTGGGTGGTGGCCCAGTTGAACGCGGTGATGTGCTCCTCGGCGACCAGCGGATCGCCCAGCTTGTCGTCCTTCAGGCAGAATTCGATGATCGAGCGGGGCAGGGGCGTGCCCTCCTCCAGACCCAGGCGCGTGGCCAGGCTGCCGGCGGCGATGTTGCGGCAGATCACCTCGAGCGGGACGATCTCGACTTCCTTGATCAACTGCTCGCGCAGGTTCAGGCGCTTGATGAAGTGCGTGGGGATGCCGATGGCCCCCAGCTTCACCATGACGAACTCGCTGATGCGGTTGTTGATGACGCCCTTGCCCTCGAGGACGGCCTTTTTCTGGGCGTTGAACGCGGTGGCGTCGTCCTTGAAGTACTGGATCAGCGTGCCGGGTTCGGGGCCCTCGTAGAGGATCTTGGCCTTGCCTTCGTAGATCTTCTTGCGGCGGGTCGTCATCTGGGTGTTCCCCGTGGGGGTGCGCGGCGGCCTTGCGGAACAAAAATCGCGCGCGGGCGAAAAGCCGGCGCGCGGGATTTTCGACTCAGGGCCGCTGTCGCTGAAGTCGAGCCGGAAACTATCTGAATGGGGGGGCTGGCGCAAACCCGGAGGCCGCGGAGCCACGCATCGCATTGCGGCCGGGCGCGCAAGGGGATATCAGGACGCCCGTAAAGACCACTGGAGTTTCCATGAGCACGTTCGACGACCGCGAAAAAGGCTTCGAGAAGAAGTTCGCGCATGACGCCGAGCAGGACTTCAAGGCCGCCGCCCGCCGCAACCGCATGCTCGCGGAATGGGCTGCCGGCCTGATGGGCCTGGAATCGGTGGATGAGTACGTGCGCGCCGTGGTGAAGGCCGACTTCGAGCAACCCGGCGACGACGATGTCCTGCGCAAGGTGTTCGGCGATCTGAAGGGCTCCGGCGTCGCCGTCAGCGAAGGCGACGTGCGCATGAAGATGGACGAGCTGCTGGCCCAGGCCCGCGACCAGCTGAAGAACGCCGGCTAGGCTCCGACCAGGCGGCCGGCCAGAGCGTCGGCCCGCCAGTCGTCGACGCGGCCTGCGGCGTACAGCGGCAGTCCGGGCAGGAAGCGCCCGATATCGGCAATGGTCTCCTCGAAGTCCGGCGCCGGCGGCGGGCTCTCACTGATCACCACCACGGCGATCTCCAGCCCACGCGATTTCAGAACTTCGGCGGCGGTCAGCAGGTGGCTGATCGCGCCCAGATAGGTCCCGCCGACAAGAACGGACGGCGCCTTCAGGCGAAGCATCAGGTCCAGCCCGGTCGCGTCGTCGGTCAGCGGCGACATCAGCCCGCCGACACCCTCGACCAGCAGGATATCGGTCTCGGCCGCCCGGATCTCGGCCTCGCAAAGTCCCGCGATCGATTCCAGCGAGAGGGTCACACCCTCGCGCCGGGCCGCAGCGGGCGGCGACAGCGGGGCGGCGAATCGCAGGGGACAGATAGCGGCGACGTTGTCGGGCGTCAGCGGCCGGCCCAGCGCGCCCAGCAGCCTGCCGGCGTCGCTCTCTTCCGGACGGGCGGGGTCATAGCCGCTGGCCACCGGTTTGAAGACGCCGACCGTCCGGCCGGTCCGCAGCAGGGCGCGGGCCAGGGCGGCGGTCACATAGGTCTTGCCGACATCGGTGCCGGCCCCGGCGATGAAGAAGGTTTTCACGCGGCGCATCCCTGTTGCGGCCCCGGGATAGGCGCCCCGCCGGGAAACGGCAACCGGCAACACCCCTAGCCCAACGCATCCCGCAGCACGCCCCACGCCTCCGCCTTCTGCTCGAATCGCAGGCTGGCGTGCGCCGGGCTCGACGACGGCAGGGTCACCAGGCGCAGCCGGTCCGCGCAGGCGGCCAGCAGCCGGCGGCCGTCGGTCGCCGCCTTGCCGCCGTTGAACGCGACCATCCGCAGCTCGGGCAGGGTGTCGACCAGGGCGGCCAGGTCGTTGTGGGTGGCGTCGCGAATCGCGGTGTCGAGGCTGCCGGGCCGGGTGGCCTCGCCGACCACGTCCCACAGTCCCACGCGATGACGCAGCAGGGCGGCCAGGCGGTCGTCATAGGGCCTGGCGGCGATGTCCTCGCCGATGACCTCGCCCATCAACCGCCAGAAGGCGTTTTGGGGATGGGCATAGTAACGGCCGGCGGCCAGCGAGGCCTCGCCGGGCAGGCTGCCCAGCACCAGCAGCCGCGTGTCGGCCGCGACGACCGGCGGGAAGCAGCGCTTACGCGTTGGCCTGTTCCCCGAACACCCGGGCGAAGATCGTGTCCACGTGTTTGAAGTGGTAGCCGTTGTCGAACAGGTCCTCGAGCTCGGCGTCGGTCATGTTGGCGCTGACGAACGGGTCGGCCTTGAGGAAATCGATGAACCGGCCCTCGCCGCGCCAGACCTTCATCGCGTTGCTCTGCACGGCGGCATAGGCCTCCTCGCGGCTGACGTCCTTGTGGGTCAGGGCCAGCATGACGCGCTGGCTGTGGACCAGACCGCCGAGGCGGTCGAGGTTCTTGAGCATGTTCTCCGGATAGATCACCAGCCGCTCGACCACCCCGGCAAGGCGGCGCAGGGCGAAGTCGAGGTGGATCGAGGCGTCCGGCGCGATGCCGCGTTCGACCGAGGAGTGGCTGATGTCGCGCTCATGCCAGAGGGCGACGTTCTCCAGCGCCGGCACGACCGCCGAGCGGACCAGACGGGCAAGGCCGG
>CANJYY010000367.1 GCA_947479185.1 Caulobacteraceae bacterium | reverse complement strand
TTGTCCGCCATGTCGTGCTCGCCGGCGCTGATCCAGATCTTCTGGCCGCTGATGCGATAGCTGCCGTCAGCCTCGGGAACCGCCTTGGTGCGCAGCAGGCCCAGGTCCGTGCCGCAATGCGGCTCGGTCAGGTTCATGGTGCCGGTCCACTCGCCGGAGACCATCTTGGGCAGATAGGTCTGCTTCTGATCGTCGCTGCCGCCGGTGTGAATCGCCGAATAGGCGCCGTGGGCCAGGCCCGGATACATCGAGAAGGCCATGTTGGCCGAACTCGACATCTCGCTGAAGGCCAGGTTGACCACGTGCGGCAGACCCTGGCCGCCGTAGGCCGTGTCCGATCCCAGGCCCGTCCAGCCGCCGGCGCAAAGCTGTTTGTAGGCTTCCTTGAAGCCGTCGGGCGTCCTGACGGTGAAGTCCGGACTCCACTGGCAGCCCTGCTTGTCACCCACCGAATTCAGCGGCGCCAGCACCTCGCTGGTGAACCGCGCCGCCTCCTCGATGATCTGCTCGACCACGTCCAGCGACGCGTCGGCGAAGGTCGGCAGATCGGCGTAGCGGTCGATCTCCAGCACGTCACGCAGAAGGAACACGTGTTCGCGAGCCGGCGGCTGATAGGCCATGGGCGCTCCGTTCGGTCGGGGTCTGAAGTAAACTCGGCTACTTGCCGAGGGCGTGCTCAACGTGACCGTCGAGGCGCGCCCGCAGCATCTGGTCGTAGTCGGCGGCCTTGGGCAGCAGGTCCGGGCGCTTCTCGGACAGGTGGGTCTCGAGGCGGTTGCAGGCTTCCCGCAGTTCGTTGATGGCGCCTTCGATGTCCTCGCGCTGCTGCTCGAGGTCGACGATCTTTTCCTTGAATTTCTTCAGGGAATGGGCGTTCTGCTGCATGGCTTCGTCGTGCTCGCCGTAGAGCTCGAGGATCTCCCGGATTTCCTGCAGCGACAGACCCACCCGCTTGCCGCGGAGGATCAGGATCAGCCGGGCGCGATCCTTGTAGGAGTAGACCCGGTTCATGCCGTCACGGGCGGGGGTCAGCAGGCCCTTGTCCTCGTAGAAGCGCAACGCGCGGGGCGTGGCTTTGAACTCGGTACAGAGCTGGCGGATGGTGAAAGTGCGTTCAGGACGCCGCAGTTCGGTTGGCATTGTTTCCTCCCGTTGCCACCGTTTCTTGTTGGGGCAGGCGTATATGCCCTTTACGTCAACGTCAACAATCGCATTTCTGTGATGTTTACCTCAGATTGTATCCTTGCGAATGGTCGCGCCGCGTGATTCAGTTCGCCGACCGGAGTTCGGGCTGAGGGAGACTGGCTTATGGACAGGGTTCTGGTCGCATCGGTGGTCGCGGAGTCGCTGTTCGCGACCGAAGCGGCCGTCGAGGAAGCCCTTGCCCGGGCCGTGGGTCTGATGCGGCAGATGATGGACGCCCGAAGGGCGCTTGGCCTTCCGGTCGCAGCGGGAGATCCTGCGTTGCTGAGGGTTACCGCCGCGGTCGACGCGCTCGGCGAGGCCCAGCGCGAGATCGTCCGCACCCACGGCGAACTCGAGGCCCTCGGCAAGTCTCTCGGCCTCGCCCCCCTGGGGTTCGGCCCCCTGGTCAAGCCTGCGGAGGGCCGGGCGGAGCGGCTGTCGACCGACTGATCATGACGCTTGTCGCCTTTGCTGTGCTGCTGGTCGTCGCGGCGATCGGCGCCCTGGTCCGGGGCGGCGAGGTCGAGCGGCGCGGAGCGGCGCTGTTCATCAGCGCCTGGCTGGCGTCGCTGTTCGCCCAGTGGCTGTCCGGCGAGACCTCGCCTGGCCTCTGGCTGCCGATCATCGACGCCACCGTCCTCTGCGCCCTGATCGGCCTGACCTGGCGCTCGCCACGGCCCTGGCCCGTCTACGCCTGCGGCTTCCAGATGCTCGCCCTGGCCGGCGACGTGGCCAAATGGGTCGAGACCGGCCTCGACGTCCGGGTTCATCTGTCGTTTCTCGCCATCATGGCCTTCGGGGCCGTGGGGGTGCTGGCGATCGGCGCCTGGTTCCCGCCGAAGCCCCGACACCGCTAGGTTTACTTTCCTAAACTGCGGGATTATTTTCCTCGCATCATGCGCCCGTCCCACACCCAGATCTGGCACGCCATCGACCTTCTGGCCGCGCGATTCGACATGACCGCCTCGGCCCTGGCGAAGCTGGCGGGGCTCGATCCAACGAGCTTCAACCGCTCCAAGCGGGTGTCGAACGACGCCGAGGCCCGGCCGCGCTGGCCATCGACCGAAAGCCTGTCCAAGGTTCTGGAGGCGACCGGCGTCTCGTTCGCCGAGTTCGCCGCCCTGGCCGAGGGCGGCGGCGCGGCGGCCGTGCGCGGCGTGCCGCTGATCGGCTTCGCCCAGGCGGGCGACGACGGCTTCTTCGACGACGCGGGCTTCCCCGTCGGCCAGGGCTGGGACGAGATCGACTTCCCCGGCCTCGCCCGCGAGGGTGTCTACGCCCTGGAGATCAGCGGCGACTCGATGGCGCCGGTCTATCGCGAGGGCGACCGCATCGTGGTCGACCCGGCGGGCTCCGAACCCCGGCGCGGCGATCGCGTGGTGGTCAAGACCGTGGCCGGTGAGGTGCTGGCCAAGGAAGTGGCGCGGATTTCGGCCAGGGCCATCGAGCTCAAGTCGCTCAACCCTGACTATCCGGGCCGCACGCTGGAGCGGAAGGACGTCGCCTGGATCGCCCGCATCCTGTGGGCCAGCCAGTAGGTCAGGCGGCCAGCAGCTTGCCGGCGAGGCCGTCCTCGATCAGGGCGATGGTCTTGTCGAGGCCGAAGATGGCCGCGAACGAGCCGAAGCGCGGCCCCTGGGTCTGACCCAGAAGGACCTCGTACAGCCCCTGGAACCACAGGCGCAGCGGATCGAAGCCGTGCGCCTTGCCGGCCTCGTAGACCTCGTACTGGATCTGCTCGGCGTCCATGCAGCCGGACGGCAGGGCGCGGAAGCGTGCCAGCAGGTCCTCCATCGCCGCGCGCTCCTGGTCGGTGGCCGCGCGGAAGGATTTCGTCGGTGCGACGAAGTCCTCGTAATAGTTCATCGCGTAGCTGACGAGCCGGTCGAGCAGCGGCTCGCTCTGCGGGGTCGCGCCCGGGATATAGCGGGTCAGGAAGCCCCACAGCACGTCGCGGTCCGACGCATTGCCGGCCGAGACCAGGTTCAGCATCAGCGAGAACGACACCGGCGATCCCGTCTCGGGCGGCTTGCCCATGTGGACATGCCAGGCCGGATTGTTCAGGTCGACGGCGTTGGTCCCTTCCTCCCGCTTGCGGTTGAAGGCGTCCAGCTGCTGCAGGTACTCGTCCGTCGCCTTGGGGATGACGTCGAAATAGAGCTTCTT
>CANJYY010000366.1 GCA_947479185.1 Caulobacteraceae bacterium | reverse complement strand
GACCTGACGGTCGACACGGCCGAATTCGACCGGCTGATGGCCGAGTAGCGTGGCAAGTCCGAAGGCCTCAAGGGGACCGGCCAGCAGGTTGCCTCGGCCCAGTGGTTCGCCCTGCGTGACCGCCTCGGCCAGACCGTCTTCACCGGCTACGACGACGTCGACGGCACGGGCGAAACCCTCGCCCTGGTCAAGGACGGCGCCGAGACCGACAGCGCCGCCGCCGGCGACACCGTCCAGGTGCTGTTCGATCGCACCCCCTTCTACGCCGAGAGCGGCGGCCAGGCCGGCGACATCGGCCTGATCGACTGGGCCGGCGGCTCGGCGAAGGTCGCCGACGTCCAGAAGCAGGCCGGCGATCTGTTCGTCCATGATCTCGAGATCGTCTCCGGCGTGCTCAAGGCCGGCCAGGCCGTGTCGCTGCACGTCGATCCGGCCAATCGCACGACCACCCGCGCCAACCACTCGGCCGCCCACCTGATGCACGCGGCCCTGCGCAACGTGCTCGGCGAGCACGTCACCCAGAAGGGCCAGATGGTCGACGGCGAGCGCCTGCGCTTCGACTTCAGCCACGGCGGCCCGCTGACCGCCGACGAACTGGCGCGCATCGAGGACGAGGTGAACGCCGTCGTCCTGCAGAACCGCGCCGCCGAAACGAAGATGATGGCGCCGCAGCAGGCGATCGAGGCCGGAGCCATGGCGCTGTTCGGCGAGAAGTACGGCGACGAGGTTCGCGTCCTGACGCTCGGCGACAGCCTGGGCGGGCAGGGCGCCTATTCGGTCGAGCTGTGCGGCGGCACCCACGTGGCCCGCACCGGCGACATCGGCCTGTTCAAGATCATCGCCGAACAGGGCATCGCCGCCGGCGTGCGCCGCATCGAGGGCCTGACGGGCCTCGCCGCCCGCCGCTGGCTGCAGGACCAGGCCAATGTCGCCCGCGACCTGGCCGACCGCTTCAAGGTCCCGGTGCTCGAGGTCGGCGTGCGCGTCGACGCGCTTGAGGCCCAGCGCCGCAAGCTGGAGAAGGATCTCGCCGAGGCGAAGAAGGCCCTGGCCATGGGCGGCGGCGGCTCGGGCCCGGTGGCGGCCGAGGACATCAGCGGCGTCAGCTTCATCGGCAAGGTGCTCGACGGCGTCGGCGGCAAGGAGCTGCGCGGCCTGGCCGAGGAGTTCAAGAAGCAGGCGGGCGTGGTGGCCATCGTCGGCACCGCCGACGGCAAGGCCGCCGTGGCCGTGGCCGTCGCCGCCGAGCTGACCGGCCGCTTCAACGCCGCCGAGCTGGCCAAGGCCGCCGTGATCGCCATGGGCGGCCAGGGCGCCGGCGGCAAACCCGACTTCGCCCAGGGCGGCGCCCCGGACGACAGCAAGGCGGCGGACGGCGTGGCGGCCGTCAGGGCGGCGCTCTCGTAGTCTTCCTCTCCGCGAAGCGGGGAGGGGAACCGCCCGGAGGGCGGTGGAGGGGCGGCGCGACGGGCGCGGCCCCATCCTGAATTCCGGTCCTTCCGGCAGCTCCGGCGCTGACCCCTCCACCATGCTCCGCATGGTCCCCCTCCCCACGGCGTGGGGAGGAGTGAGGACTCCCGAGACCGATCTTCCCGGGACAAACCGCGACATCGCGCGACTCCCGCGACAGGCGAGCGCGACTTGCCAACCGGCCCACATTGCGTGCTCTGATACGCGCCACAGTTAACGGGCAGGCCCCATGCGGTTCGACCTCTTCAAGATTGCCGTCACGGCGGCCCTGATCTTCGGCCTGGCCTTCGCCAGCGCGCCCTATTTCGCGTTCCGCGCGCTCCGGGCGGCGACGGCGGCGGAGGACGTCCAGGCGACGGCCGACCTCGTCGACTTCCCGGCCGTGCGCAAGAGCCTGACGGCGCAGCTGTCGCCCGATCCGGCGACGACGAACGTCGAGCCCCCGTCGATCTGGCAGGACCCGATCGGCGCCCTCAAGCGGGCCATAGAACCGCTGGCCCCGCCGGAGCCGAAGGTCGACCGCTACCTGACCCTGCCCGGCCTGTCGGCCCTGACCCGCGGCTACCGGCCCGGCAAGGCCCCGCCGCCGGCCAGCGCCGTCGCGCCGCTGGATGTGAAGCTCAAGGCGGCCATGACGGGCCCCTGGCCGACCGTTCCCTACTGGGATCCCAACCGCGCCCGCATCGCCGTCAAACGCCCCGGCGAGGAAACCCGCGTGACCATCTTTACCTTCGAGCGCCGGGCGCTGTTCACCTGGAAGCTGGTGCATGTGCAGCTGCCGGAAGGGGAACGGTAGGGGCGCCAGGGAATAGGGACTAGCCCCTAGTCCCTATTCCCTAGTCCCTAGCCCCCTTCCTGCCACCGTCCTGTCAGCAACCGCCGCCCGCGTTCTTGTTCCGTTCCCATCGTCACGATAGCGTGGATCTCTCAAACGGGAGGCTCCACCATGATCGGATACGTCACCATCGGCGCGCTGGACGTCGAGAAATCGCTGCCCTTCTGGGACGCGGTGTTCGCGCCCCTCGGCTACGAGCGCGGTTTCTTCAGCAACGGCTGGGCCGGCTATGGACCCAAGGGCGAAGCCCAGAACACCTACATCTGCCCGCCGTTCGACGGCCAGCCTGCGCGCGGCGGCAACGGCATCATGGTCGGCTTCCTCGCGCCTTCGGTCGAGGCGGTGAAGGCCGCCCACGCCGCCGGCCTGGCGGCTGGCGGAACCGACGAGGGCGGTCCCGGGCCGCGGCCTGAAGACTCGAAGGACTTTTACGGCGCCTACCTGCGCGACGAGACGGGCAACAAGATCTGCCTGTTCGCGCGCGGGCCGTTCTGACGGCGCCCGGGCGCGGGTTCGCCACGCCGGCCGTCGGGTGGATACGAAGAGGGCCGCCGTCCCGACTGGAACGGCGGCCCTGTATCGAGGGGCGGGGGAGGGGGCCGACGGGTCGGCCCCGGACCGTCCTAGGCCATCGCCGCCTTGAGGTTCTCGTCGACCTTGTCGAGGAAGCCCTCGGTGGTCAGCCAGGCCTGCTTGTCGCCGACCAGCAGCGCCAGGTCCTTGGTCATGAAGCCCGACTCGACGGTGTCGACGCAGACCTTTTCGAGGGTCTGGGCGAACTTGATCAGCTCGGCGTTGCCGTCGAGCTTGCCGCGGTGCTCGAGCCCGCGCGTCCAGGCGAAGATCGAGGCGATCGAGTTGGTCGAGGTCGACTCGCCCTTCTGGTGCTGGCGGTAGTGGCGGGTGACGGTGCCGTGGGCGGCTTCCGCCTCCATGGTCTTGCCGTCCGGCGTGACCAGAACCGAGGTCATCAGGCCCAGCGAGCCGAAGCCCTGGGCGACGATGTCGGACTGCACGTCGCCGTCGTAGTTCTTGCAGGCCCACACGT
>CANJYY010000365.1 GCA_947479185.1 Caulobacteraceae bacterium | reverse complement strand
GCAGCACGCCGATGACCCCGGTCGAAGCCATCATCACGTCGCGCTGGCGGCAGTCGAAGCGCTTGGCGACGGCCCCGGCCACGCGCCGCACGGCGTCCGCGCCCGGCTTGCCGGTGAAGCTGTTGGCGCAGCCGGCGTTGACCACCAGCGCCTGCACGCCCTCGCCGCCGGAGCTGTCGAGCTGCTTCTTGCACCAGTCGACCGGCGCCGAGCCGACACCGTGGCGCGTGAACACGCCGCCGCAGCTGGTGCCCTTGGCGAAGCGCATGACCATCAGGTCGGGGCGTTCGTGCTTGTAGAAGCCGGCGCGGCCGATGCCGATCTGCACGCCGCTGATCGGCGGCATCTTCGGGAAGGGCACTGCCAGCGGCGAGACGGCGAGGCCCGGCTTGCCCGGGGCGGCGACGGGCTCGGGCTCGTCGGCCTTCTCCGGACGCTTCGCGGTGGCGCGCTTGATCGCGGAGGTCAGCGGGTCGAGCGCATGCTGCACCGCCTGGCCGACGATCTCGGCCGGCTTGGCGGCGGCTTCCAGGGCGCGGGCCGGAGTCAGTTTCCCGGCGTCCGGCTTCGGCTTCGAGGGCGGAGCGGTCATTTCTTCGGCGGCGTGGCTGGAGGAACGGCCTTGGCCGCGGGCGTGGCGGGAGCGGGCGTCGCGGCGGTTGCGTCGGCGTCCGGGGCAGGCGTCGTCGGGACCGGCGGGGGCGGCGCCGAGGCGGGCTCGCGCGGCGCGCCGGGCACGTCCTGCGGCTTGCCCAGCAGCACCTGCACCTTGGCCGTGGCGCGCAGCTTCTCGAGCAGGTCGCGGACCTTGTCGTAGGTCAGGAAGCGGACGATCTGCGGCCGGGCGGCCTCGAAGGTGATCGGCGCCTCCTGGCGCTTCTCCTCGACCTTGACCAGGGCCCAGCCGCCCTCGACCGCGAACGGGCCGATCAGGTCGCCGGGCTTGGCCTCCTTGAGCGCGGCGACGTAGGGCTCGGGCATCACGTCGAGGGTGAAGTAGCCGCCGATGTCGCCGCCGCTGAAGCGGGTGGCGGTGTCGGACGAGCGTTCCATCGCCAGGGCCTCGAACGAGGCGCCGGCGGCCAGCAGCTTCTTGATCTGTTCGGCTTCGGCCTGGCTGGTGACGACGATCTGGCGCGCCTTGATCTCGTCGCTCTCCTTCGAGAGGCGCAGCTGTTCCTGATAGAGGTCGCGGATGGCCGAGGGCGTCACGGCCTTCTCGACCACGCTCTCGACCAGCATGTCGCCGAGGATCCGCTCGCGGGCGGCGGCCAGGCGGCGCTGGGCGACCGGGTCGCGGTCCAGCTTGCGCTTCAGCGCCTCGGCGGCCAGCAGCTTCTGGTCGACGACCTCGTCCATCACGCGGCGGAACAGGTCCGAGGAGGTGTCGAGCGGCTCGCCCTCGCTGATCAGGCCCTGGGCCACGGCCTCGCGCTTGACGTCCGAGGACCAGACCGTCTTGCCGTCGATGCGGGCGACGGCGACGTCCCCGGCCTGCGGTGGCTTCTCGTTGCCTTCCTGGCGCCCGCAGGCGGCCAGCGTCAGCGCCACCGTCAGGGCGATGACCACGCCCCATACGCCGGTCGTAGCGGTCTTCATGGCGGACACTTCTCCACGCGAGCCTCAGCCTCCGGTCCTAGCGCGCTTTCGCGCGAAGGGAAATGCGGCTCGCCCGAAGGGGGGAGGGGGATGAGGGCGCGACGCTAATCAGGGGACAGCTTACCTATTTCCCGTCTGTCTCGCGGGGGGCCGTGAGCATCGGTCCGGGAAATAGGTAAGCTGTCCCCTGATTAGCTCCGGATCAGCGGCTTTGGTCCCGGGCGTTGTCGCGCCAGCGTTCGATTGAGGCGTCCCTCAAGGTCGGAGATGAAGGCATCCGATCCCAGCGGACGGCCTGTGGTTTCCACCGCACGCAAAGCCGAAAATTCAACGTCACTGGGCGCCGTCACCAGCGTGTCGGCGAAGTTGTCGATCCGTGACAGCAAAGGGGCGACCCGCACGAGCGGATCGTCCCGCCCTGCCAGATGTGCTCGCGCGCTCGACCAGGGCCAGTCTTCGGCCCTGGCCACCAGTCCTGCCCGGACGGGGTTGAGAGCGACATACCGGGAGGCCGTAAGAAGATGCCGCTCATCCAGGACGACTGAGGCGAACCGCCCCTGAAACAGATGCCCGGTCCATCCTTCGCGGCCGTTGACGAACGCGGTGTAGCGCCGATGAGCCTCTCCGAACGCCCGGGCCAGCCCGCCGTCGTCGGACGGGGTCGCCACGACGTGCGTGTGGTTGGGCATCAGGCAGTAGGCCCAGACCTCCACGCCGTAGCGATCTACCTGCTCCCGGAGAATGGACAGATAGGTCCTCTGGTCCCCTGAGGCGAAGAATATCGGGGCCCGGCGGTTTCCGCGTTGGGTGACGTGGTGGGGCAGGCCGGGCACTACTGTTCGCGCGAGTCTTGCCATGAAATCAATTTAAGCGAGATTTTCGTCCTGGCCAATCGGCGGACGCGAGACTCACGGGACAGATACTTCCGGGACATAGCGGGACAGGAGCGGGACTTCCGACACCGTTCCGCAAGGTGACGCATCGGCGCCACGCAGGGATGACTGCGCCACGCCCTCTCGTTGACACTGGGGGACCCGCTGCTTAAGTCTCCCCCGCGCTTGAACGGGCGGAAATCCGTGCGCCCGAAAGGGCTTGCATGAACAGCCAACCGCCGCGCGCACGCCAGTTTCACCGGAATTCCCTACGCATGCTCGGCTTCGCCAAAACCCTCTTCGGCTCTTCCAACGACCGCAAGGTCAAGCAGTTCATGGGGCGGGTCGCGAAGATCAACGCCCTGGAGCCGGAATACGCGGCCCTGAGCGAGGAGCAGCTGCGGGCCAAGACCGACGATTTCAAGGCCCGCCTTGCTGCCGGCGCGACACTGGATGACCTGATGGATGAGGCCTTCGCCCTCGTCCGCGAGGCCTCCAAGCGCACGCTGGGCCAACGGCACTACGACGTGCAGATGCTCGGCGGCATGGTGCTGCATCGCGGCGGCATCGCCGAGATGCGCACCGGTGAAGGCAAGACGCTGGTCGCCACCCTGCCGACCTACCTGAACGCCCTCGAGGGCAAGGGCGTTCACGTCATCACGGTCAACGACTACCTGGCCAAACGCGACGCCGAGTGGATGGGCCAGGTTTACCGTTACCTCGGCCTGACCGTCGGCGTGATCGTCAACGGCCTGAGCCAAGCGCAGCGTCAGGAAGCCTACGGCAGCGACATCACCTACGGCACGAACAACGAGTTCGGCTTCGACTACCTGCGCGACAACCTCGTCTACAACGTCAACGAGATGGTCCAGCGCGGCCATAACTTCG
>CANJYY010000364.1 GCA_947479185.1 Caulobacteraceae bacterium | reverse complement strand
GAGATGTTGCAGAAGATGCCGACCTTGCGGTCCTGCTTGGCCAGGCGGCGGACGATCTGCACGCAGCGGAACAGCAGCAGGTTGTCGATCGCCGCGACCAGACCCTCGGGCTCGGCCACCGACAGGTACTCGGCGGGCATCATCACCCGGCCGGTCTCGTCGCGCAGGCGCGAGAAGCTCTCGTAGAAGACGGTGCGGCGCTGCGGCAGCGAGACGACCGGCTGCAGGTAGAGGTCGACGCGGTTGCCGGCGAGGGCGTCCTTGACGGTGTCGAGCAGGGCGGCCGACTGCGGGCCGCGGCCAAGCGCGCCCGGCGGCGCGGCGGCGACGCGGCTGGACAGCTGCGCCTCCATCTTCTCGGCCATCCTCTGGACGGCGTCCTCGAGGGAGTGGACCTCGCTGGTCAGTTCCTCGGACCGGCGCAGGGCGTCGGTGGTGACCGTCTCGACGACCTCGTTCAGCCGGGTGTCGATCTTCTCCAGCTGGCGGGCGAGAATCAGGTGGGCTTCGCGGATGTTGGACAGGTCGTCCTTCATGCGCGTGGTGTTGATGGCCGCCTCGATCAGCGAATGGAAGGCGAAGGCCAGGGCCAGGCCGCCGACCAGCGCCGCGACGCCCGCACCCCAGCCACCGCCGTTGCGCCAGATGCCCAGCGCAACGATCAAGGACAGACAAAGATAGGCGCCGCACAGCAGCGCAAGGGTTAGCCGTCTCATCGTCCCGCCTGCACGAATCGTTCGGAGTATCCCGCGCCTCTCATCATGGTGTCCAAGGTATTAACGCCGCACTGTCGCCGACGATTGATTCAGATCATCGACAGCCCTCCGGCGAAATGATAATCATTCGCAATGACCTTCGGGATTGCCATGTCTGAAGCCGCCGCTCTCGAGCCGATCGCCCCGCCCCCCGGCGATATCGGGGCCGACGCGGAGATCATCAATCTGGGCGCGTTGAGCCTGGCCTCGGTCGGCGACCGCGGCGTGATCGCCCGGGTGGCGGCCTTCGAGGGCGCCCTGCCCGCCGCCGAACTGGAACGCCGCCTGCTCGAACTCGGCTTCGTCGAGGGCGCGACCATCGAGGTCCTGCAGGAAGGCCTGTTCGGCCGCGACCCCATCGCCGTGAAGCTGGACGACATGCGCGTGGCCATTCGCCGCCGCGAAGCCGCCGCCATCCAGATCCGTTTCGATCCGAAAGCCGACGCTTGACCCACACGGCCCTCGCCCCGACGCGCCTGGCGCTGGTGGGCAATCCCAACACCGGCAAGACCGCCCTGTTCAACGCCCTGACCGGCAGCCGCCAGAAGGTCGCCAACTACGCCGGCGTGACCGTCGAGCGGAAGGAAGGCGTGCTGACCTCGCCGTCCGGCCGGGTGATCAACGTCATCGACCTGCCCGGCACCTATTCCCTGCGCGCGCGCAGCCCGGACGAGGCGGTGACCCGCGACGCGGTGCTCGGCCGGCTGGCCGGCGAGACGCCGCCCGATGTCATCGTCTGCGTGGCCGACGCGACCAACCTGCGGCTGGTGCTACGGCTGGCGCTGGAGCTCAAGCAGGTCGGGCGGCCGTTCGTGCTGGCGCTCAACATGTTCGACATCGCCCAGCGCCAGGGCCTGCGCATCGACCTGGAGGGGCTGTCGCAGGCGATCGGCGCGCCGATCGTCACCACGGTCGCCACGCGCAAGCGCGGCATCGAGGAGCTGGTGGCCCAGGCCGAGAGCCTGGCCGACACCATGCCGGTCGGCGAGAACGTCTGGCATGAGCCCTCGGCCGAGGAAATCCGCCAGGCGCACAGTGAGTCCCAGCGGATCTTGCGGGCCTATGTCCGTCCGCCGGAGCGGCCCGACACCCTGACCTCGAAGATCGACAACGTCCTGCTGCAGCCGGTGGCCGGACTGCTGATCCTGTCGGCGATCATGTTCGTGATGTTCCAGGCGGTGTTCGCCTGGGCGACGCCGGTCGCCGACGCGATCGACGCGGGCTTTGTCCTGCTGGGCGACCTGGTCAGCCGGGTGGTGACCAACGAACTCCTGCGCAGCCTGCTGGTGGACGGCCTGATCGCGGGCGTCGGCAGCGTGCTGGTCTTCCTGCCGCAGATCATCATCGTGTTCTTCTTCATCCTGATGCTCGAGGACTCCGGCTACATGGCCCGCGCGGCCTTCCTGCTGGACAAGCTGATGGGGGTGGCCGGCCTGCACGGCCGCGCCTTCATCCCGCTGCTGTCGAGCCACGCCTGCGCCATTCCCGGCATCATGTCGGCCCGGGTCATCGACCAGAAGCACGACCGGCTGACGACCATCCTGATCGCGCCGCTGATGACCTGTTCGGCGCGCCTGCCGGTCTACACCCTGATCATCTCGGCCCTGATCCCGAGCCGCACGATCGCCGGCTTCATGAGCCTCCAGGGCCTGGTGATGTTCGGTCTCTATGCGTCGGGCCTGTTTTCCGGACTGGTCGTGGCCTTCGTCATCCGCAGGCTGTTCTGGCGCACCGCGTCGGAGCCCTTCATGATGGAGATGCCGACCTACAAGGCCCCCGAGGCCCGCAACGTGCTGCTGAACCTGTGGCAGCGGGTGGTCATCTTCATGAACCGCGCCGGGCGGATCATCCTGCCGCTGATGATCCTGGTCTGGGCCCTGTCGACCTTCCCCTACCCGCCCGAGGGCGCCACCGGGCCGGCCATCGACTACAGCTTCGCCGGCATGCTGGGTCACTGGATCCAGCCGCTGCTCGCGCCGATCGGCTTCAACTGGCAGATGTCGATCGCCCTGATCCCCGGCATGGCCGCCCGCGAGGTCGCCGTGGCGACCCTGGGCACGATCTACTCCGTCGGCGATGTCGACGGCGCGGGCGGCGCCATGCTGCAGCACATCGTGGCCACCCAGTGGAGCCTGGCCACAGGCCTGTCGTTCCTGGCCTGGTACGTCTTCGCGCCGCAGTGCGTGGCGACCCTGGGCGTGGTCAAGCGCGAGACCAACGGCTGGCTCTGGCCGACGGTGATGTTCAGCTACATGTTCGCCCTGGCCTACGCGGCCTCGCTGGCGACCTACTGGGGCGCGGTGGCGCTCGGCTGGGGCTGACGCCTACCGCGTCGGGACGGGCGTCTCGCCACGGTAGTCGTAGAAGCCGCGGCCGACCTTCTTGCCCAGCCAGCCGGCCTCGACATACTTCACCAGCAGCGGGCACGGGCGGTACTTGCTGTCCGCCAGGCCCTCGTGCAGCACGTTCATGATCGACAGCACGGTGTCCAGGCCGATGAAGTCGCCCAGCTCGAGCGGGCCCATCGGATGGTTGGCGCCGAGCTTCATCGCCGTGTCGATCGAGTCGACCGTGCCGACGCCCTCGTACAGCGTGTAGATCGCCTCG
>CANJYY010000363.1 GCA_947479185.1 Caulobacteraceae bacterium | reverse complement strand
GGGCGGTCACACGGCAGGGGACCGACGTGGGGGCGAGCGACCCCCGCCGCCCCACCTCAAGCATATCTATCTGATATATATTGAGAAATCGCTCATCCCGGAGGGAGCTCGAACCCACAACCTTGAAGCCGCCACCCCTGTTTCAGGTGGTTTCGGCCCGGCTGCTCATTTCAGAACGGGATCCTCATGCTGATTTCAAACGTCGCGGGATGTTGAGGCGTGATCTGGCGCGAGGCTTTCAGGGAGAAAGGGTTACCGTAGGCGAAGGTGTCGCCGCGGCTGTTGGCCGGGTTGGTGACGGCCAGGGTCAGGACCCAGCGGTCAGTGACTAGCCCGCCGGCGAAACGGGCGTCGATGTAGTCGCCCATGGTTGGCGAGGTCGCGGCGTCGAAGGTCAGGGTCGACTTGCCGATGTAGGCCACACGGCCATCGAGCGTCAGCAGCCGGTTCGCCGCCAGCGGCCAGGCGTAGTGCGCCGACAACCCACCAGATATGTCCGGCACGGCCGCCAGGGCGAGGTCGCCGCGTGACGTGAAGCCCGCGTTGGCCTGGTCCAGTTCCGGCGCATTGACCAGGGCATTGCCGTTCAGGACAAGCGCACCGACGCGATAGACCCCCTCGATCTCGACGCCGCGATTGACCCCGTCGCCGATGTTGGCGGTGAACGGCAGTCCGTTCGGCAACAGCTGGTCGCTCTGGATATTTGACCAGTGGGCCTCGAAGGCCGCGAGGCGCAGTTGCAGGCGGCCGTCCAGCCCCTGCCAGCGGCCGCCGACCTCCAGGCTCCAGAGCTCGTCGCCACCGTAGCGCCGCCAGGGCTGCGCGCCGCCCGGCGCGGCGAAGGCCTGACCGGGAACGCCCGTGGTGTTGATCCCGCCGGCGCGATAACCCTCCGCCGCCTCGACATAGACCGTCATCGTCGGCGAACGGCGCCAGGCCAGCAGCAGCTTGGGCGCAAATCCGTTCTGGCGGTCCGTCCCGTCATAGGCCGACGCGGTTCCTGCCAGCGGCGCGGTGATCCGGCTGGAGACCGAGCCGGTGACGCTGAAAAGCCGTCCACCCAGGGTGAGGTCGAGGCGCTCGGCCAGCGGCAGCGTCAGCTCGCCGAACAGCGCCGCTTCGTCGACCCGGTCATGGCGGTCCTCGGTGAAGGCGACGACGGCCGCCGGCCCCGGATGGGACAGCTCCAGGACAATGTCCTGCCGCGAGCGGGCGTAGAAGGCGCCGACCAGCCAGCGCACCCGCGCCGCGTCCGGCGACATCAGGGTCGCCTCGGTGACCAAGCTGCTGATGTCGTTCTCGTCATCGAAGGCGACGGGCCCGGCCGGCATCGCGACGGGCGGCGCGGCGGTCGCGTCGTAACGGCTGGCGACCTGGTGTTCGACAAAGGCCGTCGACCAGCGCAGGCGCGCCCAGCCGAGATCCCCGGTCAGGCCGAGGTTGGCCTCGGCGAAATCGTTGTCGTGCGGCTCGCGCAGGCTGTTGTAGCGGGTGTAGGGCGCGGCGCCGGCGAGGGCGTACTGGGTGTCGGACGCATCGATGGCCTGTCCGATCAGGCCGGCCAAAAGCATCCAGCGCTCTCCGAGCGCCAGGGACGCGGCCAGACGCCCGCCGAACCGGACCGTCCGGTTGACGTTGCCCAGCCCCAGGCCCGCGTCGTCGATGTAGCCGCCGGTCTGTTCCCGCCAGCCCACCGCGCGGACGGCCGCGCGTCCGTCGAACAGGGGGACGTTGACCATCCCCTCGAGCGTGCCGGAGGGATCGCCCCCGTCGGTGGCCGCGAGGCTCGCCGCGACCCAGCCGCTGAAACCGGTCGCATCGGGCTTCGCCGTCACCAGATGCAGCACGCCGCCGAGCGACCCGGCCCCGTAGAGCGCGCCCTGCGGCCCGCGCAGCACCACGGCCTGCTCCATGTCGGTCAGCCGCAGGTCGGGGTCCGGCGCATTGTAGGTGACCCGAACATCATCGACATAGATGCCGACCATCGACTGGGTGCGGCCGGTCAGCGGCCCGTCGGACAGGCCGCGCAGCAGGATCTTGTTCCGGCCGGCGCCCAGGTTGGTGACCGTCATGGACGGCGAGAGGCGGGCGATATCGGCCGTGTCGCTTACGCCCTGGCTGGTCAGGGTCGCGGCGCCGAGCGCGGTCACCGGATAGGCCAGCCGGTCGATGGCGGTGGGCCGCCGGGTGGCGACAACGACCACGGCTTCCAGATCGCTTGACGTCGGGATCGACGCGGGCGGCGGCGGACGCGGCGCAGCGGCGGCGGGCTTTGGCAGCGGCGACACCTCGACTGCCCAGTCGTCGATGAAGCGGAAGCCGCAACCGGATCCGGAAAGGATCCGCGCGAGCCCCGCCCTCAGCGCGTAGCGCCCGACCAGGGCGCGGCCCGTGGGCGCGCAGGCGGCCAGATTGCGGGTGCTGATCGAAATGTCGGCCTGGACCGCGAAATCGATGAGTTCGGCGCCCAGCCCCTTGGCGGGGATGTTGAACGCCAACGTCGCCGGCGCGGCCGCGGCGACGCCTGCCCCGGCGAGGGCCGCAGCCAGACCGATCAGAAGCGCCCTTCGCGGGCGGAGAACATGGGCCAAGGACGGCGTCTCGCGGTTCAGCGCAGGAGAACAGTCCCCTCCCTACGCTCGACAGTGAGCGAAAGGTAGTCCGCCAGCCGCCTGACGACTTGATCCTGGTCATCCAGCGTCAGAACGCCTGAGAACCGCTTGCGGCCCGCCGCGCCGGACACCTGAATGCGCGAGGCATAGCGCCGGTTCAGATCGGCGACGATCTCCGACAGGGGGCGGTCCTCGCAGATCAGCCGGCCTTCGGTCCAGGCGAAGGCCACAGCCGGATTGACCCGCGTCTGACGTGAGGTCGGCGCGCCGACGCGGTGGCTGAGTTGCTGGCCGACCGTCAGCCGGGCGACAGGCAAGGCGCCGAGTTTGGGCTGGCGCACCTCGACGATGCCGCGCCGCACGGTGACGACCACCTGATCGGCGTAGTGGCGGATGTTGAACTCGGTGCCGACGACCTTCACCTGCTGGTCGCCCACCGAGATCAGGAACGGCTTGTTCGGATCGTGGGCGACATCGAAAGTCGCCTCGGCGCTGGCCATCGACACCCGGCGGGCGCGCCAGCCGATGCGGGCGGTCAGCTCGGAGGCGGCGGCCAGATGGATGTGGCTGCCGTCGGACAGGGTGACCTCGCGGGTCTCGCCGGGCGCGGTGCTGTAGGTGACGGGGGTCCCGAGCGAGGCCTGCCAGACCACCGGGCCGGCCAGCAGCACGAGACTGGCGGCGATCAACCCGCCCCAGACCTGACGCGGGACGGCTCGGGAGGCCGGGCGGGCCCTGCGCGGCTCGAACGCGATCACCTGACCTATCGGCT
>CANJYY010000362.1 GCA_947479185.1 Caulobacteraceae bacterium | reverse complement strand
GAACGCCTGACCGACGCCGGGCCGCTGATCCACCGCCTGCGCCGCGCCAAGTCGCCGGCCGAGATCGCCCTGATGACCCGCGCCAAGGCCATCACCATCGAGGTGCACCGCCGCGCCTGGCAAAGCCTGAAGGCCGGCGTGCTGGCCTCCGAGGTCGAGGCCTTCATCGACCGCCAGCACCGCGCGCTCAACGGCGGAACCGGCTCCAGTTTCTGCATCGTCTCGTTCGGCCCGGACACCGCGCTGCCGCACGGCGGCGAGACCGACCGGATCCTGGCCGAGGGCGACCTGGTGCTGATCGACACCGGCACGACCATCGACGGCTACAACAGCGACATCACCCGCACCTATGTGTTCGGCGAGGCGACGCCGCGCGTGCGCCGCATCTGGGACATCGAGAAGGAGGCCCAGGCCGCCGCCTTCGCCGCCGCCGCGCTCGGCCGGCCCTGCGAGAGCGTCGACGCCGCCGCCCGCGCCGTGCTGGTCCGCCACGGCCTCGGCCCCGACTACCAGCTGCCCGGCACGCCGCACCGGACGGGCCACGGCATCGGCCTCGACATCCACGAGGGCCCTTACCTCGTGCGCGGCGACACGACCCCGCTGGAAGTCGGCATGTGCTTCTCCAACGAGCCGATGATCGTCGTGCCCGGCGCCTTCGGCATCCGGCTGGAGGACCATTTCCACATGACCGCCGACGGCCCCAAGTGGTTCACGCAGCCGCAGTTCAGCCTCGACGACCCGTTCGGCGACGTGGGCGACTTCCAGCCGTGAGCCTGCCGGTCATCGACATCGCGCCGCTGTTCGGGACCGACGCGGCCGCCCGCGCCGCCGTGGCGGACGAAATCGGCGCGGCCTGCCGGCGCGACGGCTTCTTCTATGTCTCCGGCCATGGCGGGGCGGGGCTGTTCCCCGCCCTGAAGGCCGAGAGCGAGCGGTTCTTCGCCCTGCCGATCGGGGACCGCATGGCGATCTCCATGGCCAACGGTGGACCGGCCTGGCGCGGCTTCTTCCCGGTCGGCGGCGAGCTGACCTCGGGCCGGCCGGACCTGAAGCAGGGCCTCTACCTTGGCGAGGAGCTGGGACCGGAGGACCGCCGCGTGGCCGCCGGCTGGCCGATGCACGGGGCCAACCAGTGGCCGGCCGCCCAGCCGCCGCTTGAGCCGGCGGTCACCGCCTGGATGGCCGCGATGACCCGCGCCGGCCAGGCCCTGCTGGAGGGCGTGGCCCTCAGCCTCGGCCTGCCGGAGGGCTATTTCCGGTCGCACTACACGGCCGAGCCGACCGTGCTGTTCCGCATCTTCCACTATCCGGCCACGCCGCCCGGCGACGGCGCCGACTACAGCTGGGGCGTGGGCGAGCACACCGACTACGGCTTGCTGACCCTGCTGGCCCAGGACGACAACGGGGGGCTGCAGATCAAGGGCCGCGACGGCGTCTGGTTCGACGCGCCGCCGATCCCCGGGACCCTGGTGATCAACATCGGCGACATGCTCGATCGCCTCACCCAGGGCCTATATCGCTCGGCCCCGCACCGGGTGGCCAACACCAGCGGCCGCGATCGCCTGAGCTGGCCGCTGTTCCTCGATCCGGGCTTCGAGGCGGTGGTCGAACCCCTGCCGCTGGCCGCCAATGTCCGCCGCGAGGCGCGCTGGGACGAGGCCGACCTCGGGGCCATCACCGGCCCCTACGGCGACTACCTGCTCGGCAAGGTGGGCAAGGTGTTTCCGGGGCTGAAGGCGACGGTGCTGGAATAAGGGGACAGCTTACTCATTTCGCGTTGTGCCGGCCGCCGGTCGGGGAAATGAGTAAGCTGTCCCCTTATTCGAGCAGCCCCGGACTTGATCCGGGGCGTGTCGAACCACGCAATCAGGGTGCCACGTCCAGGCGCTCCAGCCCGCGGAAGAACGGCAGCGTGCGCCATTCCGCCGGCTCGTCCGGCCGCGCCAGATGCAGGTCCGGGAAGCGCTGGAACAGCTTCACCAGCGCCACCTGCGCCTCCAGCCGGGCCAGCGGCGCGCCGATGCAGATGTGCGCCCCGCCGCCGAAGGCGATGTGCGGGCGGTGCTTGCGGGTGATGTCGAAGCGGTGCGGGTTCTCGAACACCGCTGGATCGCGGTTGGCGGCGCGCAGCCAGACGGTCATCGCCTGGCCGGCCTTCAGCGGGCAGCCGCCGATTTCCATGTCGCTCGAAGCCAGCCGCGCGGTGATGTCGATCGGCGGCTCGTAGCGCAGGATTTCCTCGACCAGGGCGCTGGCCAGCTTCGGGTCGGCCTTGAACGTCGCCAGCTGGTCCGGGTTCAGCAGCAGCAGCCGCACGCCGTTGCCGATCAGGTCGGTGGTGGTCAGGTTGCCGCCGACCAGCAGGGCCCCCAGGTTGATGCGCAGCTCGTCGTCCGACAGGTCGACGCCGGAGGCCTGCAGCTTGACCATGTCGCTGATCAGGTCGTCGCGGGGGTTGGTCCGCCGGTCGTTGATCGCCGCGCGGAAATAGACATCCAGGGCCTCGCTGGCGGCCATCATCGCCTGGGTCTGGGCCGGGGTGCGGAACGGGTTGAGGCTCTGGATGATGCCTTCGGACCAGCTGCGGAACTCGGTCAGCCGCGCGGGGTCGACGCCAAGGATCGCGGCGATGGCGTCGATCGGCACGGGCACGCACAGGCGGTCCATCAGGTCGAACTCGGCCTCGCCGGCGACGGCGTCGAGCGCCTGGTCGACGATCCGTTCGATCTCCGGCCGGAACTTCGCCACCCGCGCATAGAGCGCCTGGGCCAGCGGCTGGCGCACGCGGGCGTGGTCGGGGTCATCGAGCATCAGGATGCTGGTCGTGCTGCTGCGCGGCACGGACGGGTCGTAACTCTCGAGGAACCGCCGCTGCATGATGGCCGACGGGTCGGCCTTGACTGGATCGCGCCACAGCGTCCGGTCGCTGACCACGGCCCGGACATCCTCGTAGCGGCTCAGCATCAGGCTGCCCGACACCGCGTCGTGCTGCACCGGGCAGCGGCCGCGCAGGTCGTCGAGGAACACGTGCGGATCCTTGTTGAACTCGGGATTGAGCGCGGTGAGCTGCAGGATGCTCGGCGGCGTCTCTGACATCGGCGTTTCCTCGGGGGCGGGGCGCTGTCGCCCTTCGTTCAGAGAGTGTGCCCGTCGGCGCGAAGGCTGACAACGCGCGTCGCCCTCTGCCAGCGCGAGAGGAAGGGGCCGGGCGCCCCCGGGCTCTGCCAAAGGCCGACCCGAGGATAGACGCCGCGACGGGAGGGGGAGGGCGTTACGGCGCACACCGTAAACCCTCATCCGTCGGGCTCCGCCCGACACCTTCTCCCGCCGGGAGAAGGAAGCAATGGACGCAGGGACAACCCCGGCCGCCCCGCGCTACATACGGGGGTCCCTGAG